>DATMJH010000330.1:0-18218 GCA_035554015.1 Mycobacteriales bacterium | reverse complement strand
GCCGCTGCGCGTCGCCGCGCTGGCCGCCGGCGTCGGCCTGAACGCCGTCGCGACCGCCGCGTACATCGGTGCCCGGCTCGGGCCGGGCCCGCGCGACGGGCTGATGACCGGCATCGCCGCGCGCGGCCACTCCGTCCGCGTCGTGCGCACGGCGATGGAGGTGACCGTGCTCGTGAGCGGCTGGCTGCTCGGTGGGACGGTGGGGCTCGGCACCGTCGTCTACGCGCTCGGCATCGGGCCGCTGGTGCACCCGCTGCTGCCGCTCCTGCACGTCGGCGAGCGGCCGGCTCCTCCGCCACCGCTGCTCGAGCCGCGCGCCGCCTGACGTCCGAGCCTCGGAGCAGGCGCAGGCTCAGATCTCCTGACGCACGCAGGGCCGGCTGCGGCGGACGTCAGTGCCCTGGAGCATGCACAGGTTCAGACTTCCTGACGCAGGGGCTCAGACGCCCCAGTCCGGGCGCAGCGGCATGCCGTTGACGACCGACCCGTCGGGCGCGCGGTCCGGCTTGACCGCCAGCACCTGGTGCAGCTGGATCCTGTTGCGCTCGAACTCCAGCCGCGAGCCGGCCATGTACAGCGCCCACACCTTCGCCGTGCCGGGGCCCACCTCGCGGACGGCGTCGTCCCAGTGCGCGTCGAGGTTGTCGCACCAGGCGGTCAGCGTCCGGGCGTAGTGCTCCCGCAGGTTCTCCTCGTGCCGCACCTCCAGACCCGCCCGCTGCAGCACGCCGATCACCTTCCCGACGCCGGGCAGCTCGCCGTCCGGGAAGACGTACCGGGCGATGAAGCCGCGGCGGGCGATCGGGCTGCTCTCCTCGTCCGGCCGGGTGATGCAGTGGTTGAGCAGCCGGCCCTGCGGCTTCAGCCGCGCCGCCAGCCGGGCGGCGTACGCGGGCAGCTGCGCGATGCCGATGTGCTCGGTCAGCCCGATCGAGCTGACGGCGTCGAAACCTGTCTCGACGACGCTGCGGTAGTCGGCGTGCCGGATCTCGGCGCGGTCGGCGAGACCGTCCTCCGCGAGCACCTTCTGGCCGTACTCGGCCTGCCGCCGCGAGAGCGTGACGCCGAGCGCCGTGACGCCGTAGTGCCGCACCGCGTGCCGCACCATGCCGCCCCAGCCGCAGCCGACGTCGAGCAGCCGCATGCCCGGGCGCAGGCCCAGCTTGCGGCAGACGAGGTCGAACTTGTTCTCCTGCGCCTGCTCGAGGGAGGCGTCGTCGCGCGGGTAGACCGCGCAGGTGTAGGCCATCGACGGCCCCAGCACCCAGCGGTAGAAGGTGTTGCTGACGTCGTAGTGGTGCGCGATGGCGAGCGCGTCGCGCCCCGGCAGGTGCGCGCGCAGCCCGGCGACGTACCGCTTGGCGCCCACCTCCTGGGGCGGCGGCTCGACCCAGGTGAGCGCCTCGCGCCCGAGCGACCGCACCACCTCGAGCCGGTCGTGCCACGACAGCGCACCGATCTTCGCGCCGGCGAGGTGACGCAGCACGGCGTAGTGGTCCGGCGGCGTGCGGTCGCCGGTGCGCACGTCCATCTCGCCGGAGACGTAGGCGCGCGCCAGCCCCAGCTCGCCCGGCGCGCTGACGATGTGGGCGAGCGCCTTGCGGCTGCGCAGCTCGATCTCGACGGGAGCGTCGGCAGGGCCGGCGACCGAGCCGTCGTACGCGCGGATCCGCAACGGCGCCTCGAGCACGGTCGCGAGGGCGGGAGCCACCTGGGTTCGCGTCATCGGACCTCCTGGTGTGCCGGGCGGCGTCATCGGCGCTGCACGCACTTGGCGTACAGGTCGAGCAGCTGCCCCTCCGGGTCGTAGGTCTTCTTCAGTCGTTCGTACACCTCACCGCCGTACAGACGCCAGAACTCGTCCGGGTCGTAGAACGACGTCGAGTACAGCGACTTGCGCCCGCCGAGCTGCCCGACGACCTGCTCGACACGCCGGTTGTGCGTGCCGTCGGTCTCACCAGGGGCCAGGTCGACGGTCGACCAGAACCCGACGTTGACGTAGAGCGTCGCCGGGTCGAGCGCGTACAGCTCCCAGACGACGTCCCGGTCGCGCTGCTGCAGCGGGCACAGCCACACCGGCTCGATCGGGATCTCCCGGGCGAAGAAGGCCAGAAACTCGGCCAGCCGGTCGACCGGCACCTCGACGTCCTGGATGACGTACTCGCGCGGCGCACCGCCACGCCGCACGTCCCAGCGCTCCTTCCACCGGTGCCGCCGCTCGAAGGCCACGAGCCGCCACCAGGTGTCGCTGCGCATCAGCCGGCGCGGCACCCACCGGCGCACGGCCGGGTTCTGCACGCCGAACGCGCGCGAGCACCAGAACCAGTCGGTGTCCCACCGCCACAGGTAGTCGCGGACGGTCAGCCAGTCCTGCCGCCTGCGCTGCAGGCTCCGGTAGTAGACCGACATGCCGGTGTAGTCCGACAGGGTCGGCGCGTCGTCGGTGAACGACGCGAGCGTCACGTACACCTCGCCGTCGGAGAACCACGTCCCGTCGACGAAGTCGACCCGTTCGCCGCCGTGCTCGCGAGCCGAGCACACCTGCGCCATGAGCGCGGCGGCGCCGGCGGCGCCGGCGACGCGCACGTGCCGCAGGTGCACGAACGGCTGCACCGGCTCGAGCTCGATCCGCAGCCGCAGCGCGTAGCCCAGGGTGCCGTAGGAGTTCGGGAAACCGGTGAACAGCTCACGCTCGTGCGTGCGGCTGCAGGTGACCACGCGGCCGTCGCCGGTGAGCACGTCCATGTCGAGCACCGACTCGTGCGGGCAGCCGTTGCGGAAGCTCGAGCTCTCGATGCCGAGCCCGGTGACGGCCCCGCCGAGCGTGATCGTCTTGAGCTGCGGCACGACCAGCGGCATCAGCCCGTGCGGCAGCGTCGCGTCGACGAGGTCCTCGTAGGTCGTCATCCCGAGCACGTCCGCGGTGCGGGCCACCGGGTCGACCTCGAGCACGCCCGCGAACGCGCTCACGTCCAGCCGGGGAGCGCTCGTGTCGGCGCGGGGCCGGAACAGGTTCGAGGTGCGCTTGCCGAGCCGCACGGGCGCCCCAGCGGGCAGCACGTCGTACTGCTGCTGCAGGTCGGCCACGGCCTGCCGGTACCGCTCCCGCTCCATCCTGCCTCCTTCCGCGCGCCGCCCGGGCGGTCGGCCGTCGCGCCGGTCGCAGCGCCTACCCTTGACCCGGTGCACGCCCGCCGTCCAGCCCTGACCCGGTTCCTGTCCGTCGTGTGCGCATCGGTGGTCGGCGCCACGGCCGCCTGCTCCACCGAGGCGGCGACGCGGGCGGACGCCGAGCGGTCGACGCCGAGCCCGACGCCGGCGTGCGAGCCGGCGCCGCTGGCCGAGCGCGCCGGCGCCGTCCTCATGGTGGGGCTGACCGGCGTCACGGAGCCGACCGACCCGCTCGTCGCCGAGGTCGTGGCGGACGTCGGCGTCTCGGGGGTGTTCATCAACCACGACAACGTCGTGGACGCCGAGCAGCTCACGGCGCTCGTCGCCGGGCTGCGGCAGCAGGCGGGCCGGCCGATCGCCGTGGCCACCGACGAGGAGTCCGGCCGGGTGGCGGTGACCCGCGACATCGTCGGGTCCGGGCCCTCGCCGCGCCGACTCGCCCGCCGCGCGCCGGAGGAGGTGCGCGCGTTCGCCGCCGAGCTCGGGGGCTCGCTCGCCGAGGTCGGCATCGACCTCGACCTCGCACCGCTGCTCGACCTGGACGACGGTGCCTACGGCGGCATCGTCGGCGACCGGTCGTTCAGCGCCGACCCCGAGACCGCGGCGACCTACGGCCTGGCCTTCTCGCGCGGACTGCTCGACGCGGGGGTGCGGCCGACCGTGAAGCACTTCCCGGGCCAGGGACGGTCCGACGCCGACACCCACGCCGAGGCGGCGGTCGTCGAGGCGTCGCTGGACGAGCTGCGCGACACCGACCTGCTGCCGTTCCAGCGCGCCGTCGACGCCGGCATCCCCGTCGTGATGCTCAACCACCTCGGCTACGCGGCGCTCGACGGCGACCTGCCCGCGTCGCTGTCACCGAAGGCCTACGAGCTGCTGCGCGAGATGGGGTTCGAGGGCGTCGCGATGACCGACAGCCTCGGCATGGGCGCGGTCAACCTGCGCTGGGACTTCCCGGAGGCGGCGGTGCGGGCCATCGAGGCCGGGGCCGACGTCGCCCTCGCCACCGACGGCCGGCAGGCGGTGCGCATGCGCGACGCGATCGTGTCGGCGGTGGACAGCGGCCGGCTGCCCGAGGAGCGGCTCGACGAGGCGGCGGCGCGCGCCACGGCGCTGGCCGGCGGCGACCCCGAGCAGATGAGCTGCGTCGACGTCGAGCTGCCGACGCTCACCGACGACACCGCGACCGCCCCGACGCCGAGCGGCAGCACGCCGTCCGGCGCCGCGACGGCCAGCACCGACCCGTCCTGAACAGGAGACCCGTGCCCCTCGACCCCGCCACCGAAGGACTGCTGGAGCTGCTCACCGCGGGCGGCGCCGCCGGCATGAGCGCCGGCACGCCGCAGCAGGCCCGCGCCGTCTTCCGGACCATCACCGTCGACCTGCGCCGTCCGGAGACGCTCGCGCCGGTGCGCACGGTGGACGACGTCGTGCTCCCCGGGCCGGCCGGTGACCTGCCGGCACGCGTCTACCGGCCCGACGCCGACGGCGCGCTGCCCACGATCGTGTTCTTCCACGGCGGCGGGTTCGTCATCGGCGACCTCGACACCCACGACGACCACGCCCGCGTGCTCGCGCACGACGTGCGCGCGGTGGTCGTGTCGGTGGGCTACCGGCTCGCTCCGGAGCACCCGTTCCCGGCCGCGTTCGAGGACTGCCTGGCCGCGACCCGCTGGGCCGGCGAGCACGTCGCCGAGCTCGGTGGCGACGCCGAGCGGCTCGCCGTCGCGGGCGACAGCGCCGGCGGCAACCTGGCAGCGGCGGTCGCGCTCGCCGCCCGCGAGGGCGGCCCGCGGCTGGCGGCGCAGCTGCTCATCTACCCCGCCTGCGACTTCCGCGACGGCGACCACCACGCCTCCCGCACCGAGAACGGCGAGGGGCTGTTCCTCACCGCTGCCGACATGCGCTGGTTCGGCGAGGCGTACGTGCCCGACAGCGCGCACCGCGAGGACCCCCGGGCATCCGTGCTGCTGTCACCGGACCTGCGCGGCGCCGCGCCGGCCGTGGTGCTCACCGCTCAGTACGACCCGCTGCGCGACGAGGGCGAGGCCTACGCCCACGCGCTCCAGCAGGCCGGCGTGAGCGTCGACCTGCGCCGCTACGACGGGCTCATCCACGGCTTCTTCGGCATGGGCCCGATCTCGCCGGCCGCCGCCCGGGCCGTGCGCGACGGGTGCGCTGCACTGCGTCAGCTGCTGGACCGGCGCGCGGACCAGGTGGCGTAGCCCAGCAGCAGCAGGCCCAGCGCCGGGAGGGCGGCCGGCGCTCCCGTCGCCGCCAGCGAGCGCGCCGGTGCCGGTCGCAGGCCGCCGCCCTCGCCCGGCGGCCCGTCGGCAGCGGCCAGCTCGGCGTCGGCCGGACGCGGCGGGCACTCGCCCTCGGCCGGCGGCGGGAAGGCGTCCGCGCCGGTCTGCGGGTGCGGGTAGTGCAGGCACTGCAGGTTGTCGGCGTCGGCGATCGGCACCTCGAAGACCGGCCCGGCCGGAGTGTCCGGGTCGAGCACCGTGCCGCTGGCCATGAACGTGGTCATCTGCAGCTGGGCCTGCCCGCGCCCGGACACCGTCGGGTCGGCGAGGAACCCGTGCGGGTTCCGGCTGGCCGTGGCCGTGCGGTCGTTGCGGTAGTACGTCGTCCGGTCGAACAGGTCGCCGGCGCGCACGATGTTGCCGCTGGTGACGTTCGGCACCGTCGCGTCGCCGAACGCCACCTGGTAGAGCACGTCCTTCGCGGCGCCGCGAGGCGCCTTGCGCAGCAGCGGCGCGTACGGCTCGGGACCACCCGGGCGCCCGTACCAGGTGGCGTCGGACAGGTAGCGCTGGATGCGCATGGCCCCGGGCACCGGGTCGGTGATCGGCGGGTCGTGCGGCAGCGGCCACGACTCGGTGAAGCCGTCGAGGCCGGGCCCGCCGTTGAGCAGCGGCGGGTCGTTGTTCTCGAGCGTCGCGGCGAGCAGGTTGCGGAACCCGGACAGTCGCGCGATGTCGACGATGGGGCCGCCGCCGACGTTGAGCAGCCCGCGTGACAGCGAGGGGTCGGTGCCCATGAGCATCGTGCCGTAGATGCCGCCGAAGGACAGCCCGTAGTAGCGCGTGACGTCGGCGGACAGCGCGACGTCGCCGGCGACGCCGCAGTCGGGCACCGTCATGCCGGCCTCGACCGTCCGGACCAGCGCCATGTTGTCCACGACCGTCTGCACGAGCCCGCCGCGCAGGCCGTGGACCTGGTTCGGCGAGGGCTCCGTGGTGGTGGACCCGTCACCGGCGTCCGTGGAGACCGCCGTCGCCGGCTGCGAGCCCTCGGCGGCCTCGATCTCACCGTCGCCGGTGAGGTCCTTGCCGCGACCGTACGACAGGAACGTCGCACCCTCCGGGCCGTCCACCGTGATCGTGCTGGCCGGCCCGTACCCGTGGCCGAGCGGGTTGGTGGCGATGGTCGCGAGACCCGCGGCGGCGTTGAGGTCGGCCGACACGAACAGGTCGAAGTAGCTGCGGGTGAAGCCGGGGCCGTAGACGACCACCGGCCAGCCGCCCGCGGGCGGGACGCCCGCGGGCACGATCAGCGCGAAACCGGTGCGGACCTTGCCCTGCACCGGCGGCGTCCGGGTCGTCGGTGTCGGTGCGATGGTGCTGTCGGCCCGCGCGAACTGCGGGCTCTCGTAGCTGCCGAAGGCGTAGCAGCCGACGGCCGTGAGGGCCAGGTTCGGCACCCGCGAGCTCTGGAAGGTCGACGGGTCGGTGCTGGTCGTGCGCTGGTCGTCCCGGTTGATCAGCTCGGAGGTCGCCGGACCGAAGACGGTGGTGACCGTGTCCCCGTCGGGGACGGGTGAGAAGGCGTCCCCGGCGTTCGGCTGGACGAAGCTCGACTGCCTCGACGCGATGCCCGCCGCGGTGTAGGCCGAGCCGTCGTCGAGCGACTGGCGGAGCCGGGCGAGCTCGGTCGTCGCCGACATCGTGGTGAACGGCGTCCGCACCTCCTGGGCGATGGACCGGCCGTCGGTGCCGCGGACCAGCCTGGTGACGACCAGGGTGTGCCGGGCCTGCTCGGGCAGCTGCTCGCGCGTGCGACCGGCCAGCACGTCCAGCGCAGGGTCGAAGGTGAGCTCCTGCAGCCCGGTGCGCCCGGCGGGCCCCTCGACGTACACGCTCTCGGGCGTGACGGTGGCGACGTCGATGTCGCCGGTGAACGGGATGAAGAAGCGCGGCTGCAGGTCGAAGCCGTCGGCGGTGTTGAGGATCTCGACGGCGTCGCAGATGCTGCTCGTCGCGTCGGTGCAGTCGGGGACGGGCAGGTCGACGCGCACTCCGGTGAGCTGCGCGGCGTCCGGGACGGTGAAGGCGTCGTTCGGGAAGACCGCTGTCTCGACCGTGTCGCCGGTGCGCACCGCGACCGGGTCGGCGGCCGACGCGGGAGCGGCGAGCACCACCCCCGCCCCGGCGAGCACGAGCGCGGACACGAGAGCGAACGGACGGCTCGGGCGCATGGCGCAGCAGATCACATCTGCGACACACGCGCGAAACGGAGCTGCGCCGGTGACGATGGAGGGGTGCCCGAGGGAGACACCGTCTGGCTCGCCGCGCACCGGCTGCACGGCGCGCTGGCCGGAGAGGTGCTGCAGCGCAGCGACTTCCGCGTGCCGGCGCTGGCCGAGACGGACCTGTCGGGCCGGCGGGTGCGCGAGGTGGTGCCGCGCGGCAAGCACCTGCTCTGGCGGCTCGAGGGCGACCTGACGCTGCACACGCACTTCCGGATGGACGGCAGCTGGCACCTCTACCGGCCGGGCGATCGCTGGTCCGGCGGGCCCGACTGGCAGGTGCGGGCGGTGCTCGAGACGACGCCGTGGCTCGCGGTCGGCTACCGGCTGCCGGTGCTGGAGCTGCTCCCGACCGCGCGCGAACCCGACGTCGTCGGCCACCTGGGGCCGGACCTGCTCGCCGCCGACTGGGACCTCGACGAGGCCCTGCGCCGGCTGCGCGGGGCGCCCGACGCCGAGGTGGGTCTGGCGCTGCTCGACCAGCGCAACCTCGCCGGGCTCGGCAACCTGTACAGAACGGAGGCGCTGTTCCTGCAGGGGCTCACGCCATGGGTGCGGGTCGCCGACGTGCCCGACCTCGGCGCGCTCGTCGAGCGCGGCCGCCGGCTGATGGCGGCCAACCGCGGCCGCTGGGAGCAGAGCACGACCGGGTCGCTCCGCCACGGGGAGATGCACTGGGTGTTCGAGCGCACCGGCCGCCCCTGCCGCCGCTGCGGCACGCGGGTCGCCTCGGCCGAGCAGGGCGTCGCGCCGTCCGCGCGGCTGTCGTACTGGTGCCCGCACTGCCAGCGCGGGCCGGCTCCGCCCCCGGCCCTCCGGCGCGCGGAGCGCCCGCTGGGACGCACCCGGTACCGGCCGTGAGGCTGCGGCCCACGCCGGCGGGATCTACGGTGGTCCGACGATGAGCGAGCACCCCTGCAGCACCTGCGCCCGCCCGTCCCGGCGCGCCGTCCTCGCCGGTGCCGGCGCGCTCGGTGTCGCCGGGCTGCTGTCCGCCTGCGGCGGCGGCGACTCCGGTGCGCCGATGGCCCAGAGCGGACCCGACGACCCGGTCATCGTCGGCCTCGACGAGCTGCGCGAGCAGGGCGCGGTCGGGTTCGAGACCACCGACGGTGGCGCGATCGCCATCGCCCGCGGGGACGACGTCGTGGCGTACTCCAGCCGCTGCACGCACGAGGGCTGCACGGTCGGCTGGGACGCCGACGCCGAGCAGATCTCCTGCCCCTGCCACGGGTCGCGGTTCGACCCGGCCGACGGCTCCGTCCTCAACGGGCCGGCGCGCGAGCCGCTGCCCGCCGTCCGGGTGGAGGTCGACCCCGCCGAGGGCGTCCTGCGGCGCGTGTAGCCACCGCGCCCGGGCGGCGGCCCGTCAGCGCAGCTCGCGCAGCCCCGCCGCGAGCCCGTGCAGCCGGTCGGCGACGTCCTGCAGCCGGCCGGCGTCGTACGGCCCGGTCGAGGCAGCGACCAGGTCGGCGACCGCGCGCACCAGCGCCTCCTGCTGCACCGCGCCCGCCTCGAGCGCCGACACCTGCAGCGGGTCGAGGTCGGCATAGGGCTCCACGGCGGCGAGCCGCGCAGCCTGCCAGCGCAGCGCGGTGTCGGCGCTCGCGGCGGCGCGCCAGGCCTCCTCGGCCGGCTCGCGGCACGGCGGCGGGACGAGCGGCAGCAGCCGGGCGAGCGCGTCACGCGCCCGGTCCAGCCGCACGACGACGGGGAAGGCGGCGCTGCGCGGCGGGACCGGTGGCGGCTGCACCGGCGGGGGCGGCGGCACCCGGGGCGGGCGCAGGACGCGCCGGGCGGCGACGGCAGACCGCGCACCGGCGGCCACGGCCACGGCGCCGAGCGCGATCGCGCCGCCCTCGGCCGCGGGCACCGTCGCGACCGCGGCCGCCGCGGACACGACGGCCCACCGCGGCGCCCACCGCCGCGACCGCGCGACCAGCCGGTCGCGACGGGCCACCGCCGCGGCGTGCTGCTGCTGCGCCCGCTGCTGCGCCTCGAGGGCGCGGGCGACGTCGTGCCGGCGGCCGCGGCGGGCGGCCACGGCCTGCCGCACGTGCGGGGACGCGGCCCGCCAGGCGGCGACCGCCAGCCGGCGCGCGGCCCAGCTCGCCGCGGTGCTCATCTCAGGACGGGTTGCCCTCCGCGGCCGCCTCGCCCTGCGGCGTCGCCGTCGGGCTGCCCGACGACAGCTGCGGTGCCTCGGCGGCCTGGGGCGCGTCGAGCTGCTGACCGGCCATGCTGGCCCGGATCTGGTCGAGCCGGCTCTGCCCGGCCATCTCCAGGCTGCTCTTCTGCACCTCCAGCATCCGGCCCTCGACGCTGTTCTGGGCCAGCTCGGCCGAGCCCAGCGCCTTGGCGTACCGGGCCTCGATCTTGTCGCGCACCTCGTCCAGCGACGGTGTGGTGCCCGGCGCCTGGAGCGCCGACATGGACTGCAGGCTGGCCGAGACCTGCTCCTGCATCTTGGCCTGCTCGAGCTGGGTGAGCAGCTTGCTCCGCTCGGCGAGCTTGGCCTGCACGCGGTGCGCGTTGTCCTCGACGGCCTGCTTGGCCTGCTCGGCGGCCTGCAGCGCCGAGTCGTGCAGGTTCTTGAGGTCCTCCATCGACTGCTCGGCCGCGACGAGCTGGGTGGCGAAGGTCTGCGCCGTCTGCTCGTACTGCTGCGCCTTGGCCTCGTCGCCGGCGGCGCGGGCCTGGTCGGCGAGCACGAGCGCCTGCCGGGCCGAGCCCTGCAGCTTCTCGACCTCGCTCATCTGCCGGGCCAGCTTCATCTCCAGCTGTCGCTGGTTGCCGATGACGGCGGCGGCCTGCTGCGTGAGCTGCTGGTGCTGCCGCTGCGCCTCCTCGATCGCCTGCTGGATCTGGATCTTCGGGTCGGCGTGCTCGTCGAGCTTGCCCGACAGCAGGGCCATGAGGTACTTCCAGCCCTTCACGAACGGGTTCGCCACCGCGATTCCTCCTCCAGCTCCACCGGCCGGGTCGGCCGACGTCCACCGTACTTCCCGGGCGCCCGCGACCGGCCCCGGTCAGGCACCTGCCGGTCGCGCGACGGCCGCGGCGAGCCGGGCCGCTCCACCGGCCGCATGGGGCTGCGCCGGCCAGAGCATCTGGCTCACCAGCCAGCGGAGCACGAGCTCGACGGCGTCGTCGCCGTCGTCGGCTCCGGCCGCGCCGAGCACGGCCCGCACGGCGTCGCGCGCCGCCGCACCGGTGCGGCCGTCGCCGGGCGCCGCGAGACGGGCGGCCAGGCCGGGGTCGTCGGCAGCGACCCGGCGCAGCGGGCCGGAGGCGGCCAGCTGCGCGGCCGCGGCGCGGAGCGCGGCCTCCAGCCCGTCGTCGCCGGCTGCCTGCCGCACGGCGTCGAGGCAGGTCTCGCGCAGGTCGTCGACGGCGGCCTGCACCAGCGCCGTGAGCACGTCGTCCTTGGTGCGGAAGTGGTTGTAGAGGGTGCCCTTCGCGACCGCGGCCTTGAGCGCGATGTCGCCCATCGTCGTCCGCCGCACGCCGTAGCGCTCGACGCAGTGCGCGGCGGCGTCGAGGACGGCCCGGCGGGTGCGCGACATCGCGTTGCCCGAGCGCACCCTGGTGCCGGTGGTGCGGCGCGGCGGGTCGGAGGGCAGCGCTGCGGCGGGCAGGCCGGTGGGCGGGGCCGGGACAGCCTCGGGCACCGCCCCGCCGGCCACGCGCGCGCGTCAGGCCGCGACGACGTCGCGGACGTGCACGTGCGCCGAGGCGCTCGCCGGGGCGGGCACGTCGGCGCCGACCGGCTCGAGCGACGGCACGCCGGCGGGCAGGGTGTCGGGCACCGACGGCTCGGCCTCGAGCGTCGACAGGGTGTCACTCACCTCGCGGAGCACGTCGGACAGCCGGACGCCGAGTGCCCGGCAGATCGCGGCGAGCAGCTCGGAGGAGGCCTCCTTCTGGCCGCGCTCCACCTCGGACAGGTACCCCAGGCTGACCCGGGCCGCCGAGGACACCTCGCGCAGCGTGCGCTCCTGGCGCAGCCGCGTGGCGCGCAGGGCCTCGCCGAGCAGGGTGCGGAGCACTGCCACGTCGTCCCTCCCTGCGCCGGTGCCGAGTGCGTCGGCGGGTCAGGCTACTCGCCGGGCACCGACCTGGCACGGCGACCGGGGCGGCGTCCGCTGCGGGCGAACCCGGGACCGTGCACACCACGGCCGTCGCCCGGGCATTCCGGGCCCGTGCCTCAGCCGAGCTGCCGGCGCAGCAGGTCGAGGGCGACCGCGACGGCCAGCAGGCGCACTCGCGGCCGGTCGCCCGGCAGCCGGACCGAACGCACGACCGGCCCGGCGGGCCCCTCGACGGCGACGTGCAGCGTCCCCGGCGGCTGGCCCTCCTGGGAGTCGGGACCGGCCACGCCGGTCAGGCCCACGCCCCAGGTCGACGCGAGCCGCTCGCGCACGCCGTGGGCCAGCGCGATCGCGGTCTCGGCGCTGACCGCGCCGTGCCGCTCGAGCACGCCCGCGGGGACCCCTGCCAGGCTCGCCTTGAGGTCGGTGGCGTACACCTGCAGCCCGCCGCGGAACACCGCGCTGCTGCCCGGCGGGTCGGTGAGGGCGGCACCGAGCAGGCCGGCGGTCATGGACTCCGCGACCGCCACCGTCGCGCCGGCCGAGCGCAGCCTGGCGACGACGACGCCGGGCAGCGTGTCGTCGTCGCGCCCGAACACGTGGCGGCCGAGGGCCTGCTCCGCGCGGGCGAGCCAGGGGGCGAGCACGTCGTCGGCCGCCGCCCGGGTCGCGGCCGCGGTGGACAGCCGGACCTGCACGGTGCCCCCGCCGGCGAGGTAGGCCAGCCGCACGTCGGTGGGCAGCCGGAGGGCGCCGTCGACCAGCGCGGCGACCTCCGACTCCCCGACGCCGGCGCAACGCAGCGTGCGGGTGACCAGCACCGACCCGCTGCGCGCCGCGAGGTCGGCGAGCACGGCGTCGCCGAGGACGGCGCGCATCTCGTGCGGCGGACCGGGCAGGGCGATGAGAAGGCGCCGGTCGACCTCGAGCCGCAGCCCGGGCGCGCTGCCCACCGGGTTGTCGAGCACCTGCGCGCCACGGGGCACGTCGGCCTGCCGCAGCGCCGCGTCCGGTGCGTCGAACCCGTGCTCGGCGTACCGCGCGCGCAGCGCCTGCTCCAGCTCGGCGTCGCGGTCGAGCGGCACCCCGGCGACGGCGGCGAGGGCGTCGCGCGTGAGGTCGTCGACGGTCGGGCCGAGCCCGCCGGTGACGACGACGACGTCGGCGTCGTCCAGGGCCCGGCGCAGGGCACGGACGACCTCGTCCACGTCGTCACGCGCCGCGCTGGAGGAGACGACCGGAGCGCCGACCGCCGCCAGCAGCCGGCCCAGCTCGGCGGCGTTGCCGTTGACGACGTCGCCGAGCAGCAGCTCGTCGCCGACGGCGACGACCGCGGACCGCAGCATCAGCCGCGCGCCGCCCGCCGCGCGCGCTTCATCGCGGCGCGGTCGCTGGTCGTCCGCAGCGTGATCGCGCGGACGACGTAGTCGACGCCGGTGACCACCGTGACCGCGACCGCGACCGCCATGACGGCCGTCCGGCCGGTGGCGAGCGCTCCGGACAGCGGCAGGACGTACAGCCCGATCGCCAGCCCCTGCAGCAGCGTCTTGAGCTTGCCGCCGCGGCTGGCCGGGATGACGCCGTGCCGGATCACCCAGAACCGCAGCAGCGTCACGCCGATCTCGCGGACGAGCACGACGACGGTGACCGCCCAGGCGAGCTCACCCAGCACCGACAGCCCGACGAACGCGGTGCCGGTCAGCGCCTTGTCGGCGATGGGGTCGGCGAGCTTGCCGAACGGCGTCACCAGGCCGCGGGAGCGGGCCAGGCGCCCGTCGACCCGGTCGGTCCAGGCGGCGAAGGCGAACACCGCGGCCGCCACCAGCCGCCAGGTGGTCGAGCTGCCGTCGTCGACGAGCAGCGCCCAGCCGAAGACCGGGACGAGCAGCAGCCGCAGCACGGTCAGCTGGTTGGCGACGTTCCAGCTGCTGACCCGCGGGGCGACCGGATCGGCGAGCGGGTCGTCCGGCTCGCGGGTGGTGCTCACGCGCGCAGGGCCCCGGTGGGGGCTGCCGGCACGACCACCTCGAGCAGCTGGGCCACCAGGTCGACGCCCTCGCTGCCGATGACGACGGCGCGGGCCAGGTCGCCCTCGACGAGGCCGGTGCCGATGAGGGTGGTGCTCCCGTCGACCTCCGGTGCCTGCGCCGCGGTGCGGCCCTCGGCCCCGGTGCCGTCGACGCTCTCGACGAGCACCTCGACGACCTCGCCGACCCGCTCCTCCGCGCGCTGGGCGGTGAGCTCCTCGACCAGCGACTGCAGCCGCGCGACCCGCTCGTCGACGACGTCCTGCGGCAGGTGGCCGGGCAGGGTCGCGGCCTCCGTGCCGTCCTCGTCGGAGTAGCCGAAGACACCCACGGCGTCGAGCCTGGCGGCGACGAGGAAGCGCTCGAGCTCGGCGACGTCGTCGTCGGTCTCGCCCGGGAAGCCGACGATGACGTTGCTGCGGACGCCGGCGTGCGGCGCGCGGTCGCGGATGGACTGCAGCAGGTCGAGGAAGCGCTCGGTGTCGCCGAAGCGGCGCATCCGCCGCAGCACCGGCCCGCTGGCGTGCTGGAACGACAGGTCGAAGTACGGCGCCACGCCGGGGGTGCTCGTCAGCACCTCGACGAGACCGGGGCGCATCTCCGCCGGCTGCAGGTACGACAGCCGCACGCGCTCGACGCCGTCGACGGCGGCCAGCTCGGGCAGCAGCGTCTCGAGCAGCCGCAGGTCGCCCAGGTCCTTGCCGTAGGAGGTGCTGTTCTCGCTGACGAGCACCAGCTCGCGCACGCCGTCGTCGGCCAGCCAGCGGGCCTCGGCGAGCACGTCGGCGGGGCGGCGGGAGACGAACGAGCCGCGGAAGCTCGGGATGGCGCAGAACGAGCAGCGCCGGTCGCACCCGCTCGCCAGCTTCAGCGGCGCGACCGGGCCGCGCCCGAGCCGGCGCCGGACGACCCTCGGGCCGCCGGCGTGGCCGGGGATCCCGACGTCGACAGCGGCGGGCTGCTGGCGCTGCACGGGCGTGATCGGCAGGAGGGCGCGGCGGTCGCCGGGCACGTGGCTCGGCAGGTGCTCGCCCTCGAGCACGCGGGCCAGGCTGCCGGGCAGACCGGCGTAGGTGTCGAAGCCGAGCACGGCGTCGGCCTCGGGCAGCTGCTCGGCGAGCTGCTGCCCGTACCGCTCGGCCAGGCACCCGACGGCGACGACCTTCGCGCCGGTGTCGGCCGCGGCCAGCAGCGTGTCGATCGAGTCCTTCTTCGCCGACTCGACGAAGCCGCAGGTGTTGACGACGACGACGTCGGCGCCGTCCGGCCCCTCGCTGAGCTCCCAGCCCTCGGCGTCGAGCCGGCCGGCCAGCTCCTCGGAGTCGACCTCGTTGCGCGCGCACCCGAGCGTCACGAGGTGCACGCGCCGCGGGGAGGAGGTCGACCGGGGCACCCGGGAAGTCTACGGACGCCCGCCGGCACCGACGCTCGCGTCCGTCGGGCAGCACCTGCCGGCGCCGGTCACGGCCGGACGTCCGGTCACCGGAGCGGACGTCCGCCCGAGCACGCGGGCGCAGTGACCAGCTGGGCGGACGCAGCGGTGGAGCGGCCCACGACGTCCGCCGAGCCCCGAGGGCGGAGTGACCAGTCAGGCGGACGCAGCGGTGGAGCGGGTCAGCGGAGGTCGTCGAGCTCGTCGGGGACGGCGTCGTCGTCAGCGTCGTCGCCGGCGTCGTCGGCCGGCGGCGCCTCGCCGCGCATCACGGCCAGCACGCCGGGCAGGTCGTCGGGACGCACCAGCACGTCGCGGGCCTTCGACCCCTCCGACGGTCCGACGACGCCGCGGCTCTCCATGAGGTCCATGAGCCGGCCGGCCTTGGCGAACCCCACCCGCAGCTTGCGCTGCAGCATCGATGTCGAGCCGAACTGCGTGCTGACGACGAGCTCGGTCGCCGAGCAGAGCAGGTCGAGGTCGTCGCCGATGTCCTCGTCGATCTCGCGCCTGCTCTCGACCGCCTGCACGACGTCCTCGCGGAACGCCGGCTGCCGCTGGCCCTTGACGTGCGCGACGATCGCCTGCACCTCGGCGTCGGAGACGTAGGCGCCCTGCACGCGGATCGGCTTGCTCGCGCCCATGGGCAGGAACAGCGAGTCGCCCTTGCCGATGAGCTTCTCGGCGCCGGGCTGGTCCAGGATGACCTTCGAGTCGGTGCCGGACGACGTCGCGAACGCCAGCCGGGACGGCACGTTGGCCTTGATGAGCCCGGTGACGACGTCGACGCTCGGCCGCTGCGTCGCGATGACGAGGTGGATGCCGGCGGCGCGGGCGAGCTGCGTGATGCGGACGATGGAGTCCTCGACGTCGCGCGGCGCGACCATCATGAGGTCGGCGAGCTCGTCGATGATGACGAGCAGGTACGGGTACGGCGCGTAGACCCGCTCGCTGCCGGGCGGCGCCGTCAGCTTCCCCTCGCGGACGGCGCGGTTGAAGTCGTCGACGTGCCGGTAGCCGCTGGCCGCGAGGTCCTCGTAGCGCATGTCCATCTCGCGCACGACCCACTGCAGCGCCTCGGAGGCCTTCTTCGGGCTCGTGATGATCGGCGTGATCAGGTGCGGCACGCCCTCGTAGTGGTTGAGCTCCACACGCTTGGGGTCGACGAGGATCATCCGGACCTCGTCGGGAGTGGCCCGCATCAGCAGCGAGGTGATCATCGAGTTGACGAACGACGACTTGCCGGAGCCGGTGGCGCCCGCGACCAGCAGGTGCGGCATCTTCGCCATGTTCGCGACGACGAACCCGCCCTCCACGTCCTTGCCGAGGCCGACCACCATCGGGTGGTGGTCGTTGCGGGCGATCGGCGAGCGGAGCACGTCGCCGAGGGAGACGATCTCCTTGTCGACGTTGGGGATCTCGATGCCGATCGCGCTCTTGCCGGGGATGACGTCGATGATGCGGACGTCGGGGCTCTTCACCGCGTAGGCGATGTTGCGCTGCAGGGTCTTGATGCGCTCGACCTTCACGGCCGGGCCGAGCTCGATCTCGTACCGGGTGACCGTCGGGCCGCGGCTGAAACCGGTGACGCTGGCGTCCACCTGGAAGTCGGTGAGCACCTGTCCGAGCGCGGCGATGACCTCGTCGTTGGCGGTGCTGCGCTTCCTCGGCGGCGTTCCGGCGGCCAGCAGCTCGGGCGGCGGCAGCTGGTAGTCGCCCTTGAGCACCAGCTGCTCGCCCGACGCCGGCACCGGCGTGTGCGGCGGCGGGGCCTTCTTCGCGGCGCCGGGAGCGGCGGCCCTCTCGGCCGGCGGCGGCGCGTCGAGCACCACCGGCGACGCGTCCTCGGGGTCCGGCTGCAGCGCCACGGCCTGCCGACGCCGCGGGCGGGTGCGCACCAGCGGCTCGAGCGGCGGCGCGGGCTCCTCCGCGGCCTCCGCCTGCCGGCGCAGCACGGTGTCGCGCAGCCGGCGCAGCGCGTCGGGCACCTGGTGCACCGGCGTCGCGGTGACCACGAGCAGCCCGAAGCCGGCGAGCAGCACCAGCGCCGGCACGGCCGCCCACGCCGTGACGGCGCTCTCGAGCGGCTCCCCGAGCAGGAAGCCGGCCAGGCCGCCGGCCCGGTGCCAGTCGACCGGCCGGTCGGCGAGGACGTGGAGGACGCCCAGCGCACCCAGGGTCAGGCACGCCCAGCCGATGGCGAGCCGACCACCGCGGCCGACCGCCTCGCCGTGCTGCTGGGGGCCGCGCAGCAACCGCCAGCCGGCGAGGGCGAGCACCGGCGGCAGGAGCACCGACCCGCGGCCGAGCGCCCAGCCGATGACACCCGCGACGGCGTCGCCGGCCTCACCCGCGCGCCACCACGCGCCGGCGGCCGCGACGAGCGCGCCGACCAGCAGGGCCAGCGCGAGGCCGTCGCGGCGGTGCGCGGGGTCGAGGTCACGCGCGGCGCCGCCGGCGGCACGCGCGGCCGAGCCGGTGCCGACGGCCAGCGCGCGCACCAGGCCGACGACGGCACGCACCAGCGCGCGCACGAGCAGGCCGACGCCGCGGGCGGTCTGCGCGACCGGGCTCTGCCGGACGGCGGCCCGGCTGCTGCCCGAGCTGGTCCGGCTGCCGGCGGACCGGGACGACCCGCGGCGCGACCCCCTGCCGGCCGCCGCCGACCGTGACGAGCCGCGCGCGGGCGGCTTCTTTGCGGACGCGCTCGGTCGCGAGCGCGTCGCCGTGCGGGCAGCCATGTGCAGGACGTTACCCGCCCAGCACCAGCAGTCACAGCAGTCACACGGGTGACACGCCGCGTCCGGTGGCGGTGCGGCCCGGGCCCGGTCAGACCTCCACGACCACCGGGATGATCATCGGGCGTCTGCGGTACGTGTCGCTCACCCAGCGGCCGACGACGCGCCGCACGGCCTGCGCCGCCTGCCGGCGCAGCACGGTGTCGCGCAGCCGGCGCAGCGCGTCGG
>DATMJH010000329.1:0-7082 GCA_035554015.1 Mycobacteriales bacterium | reverse complement strand
GTGCGGGCCGAGGTGCTCGCGCTGCGGTCCCGGGAGTTCGTCGAGGCGGCGCGGGTGCACGGCGCCTCCGGCACCCGGATCCTGCTCCGGGAGGTGCTGCCGAACGCCGTGCCGCCCGCCATCGCGCTGCTCGGCCTGGTCGTCGCGCAGGTCATCCTCATCGAGGCCGGGCTCGGCTTCCTCGGCCTCGGCGACCCCAACGTGGTGAGCTGGGGAGCGCTGTCCAGCGAGGCGCAGCAGTTCCTCCGGGTGGCCTGGTGGCTGTCGGTCTTCCCCGGCGTGGCGATCCTGCTGGCGGTGCTGGGGCTCAACCTGCTGGGTGACGCGCTGACCGACGTCGTCAGTGGGCGCCGATGACCGGCGCCGCGCCGTTGCTGCAGATCCGCGGTCTGGTCGTCGAGTTCGCCGGCCGGGACGGCGTCGTGCGGGCGGTCGACGGCGTCGACCTCGATCTCCGTCCCGGCGAGACGGTCGGCCTGGTCGGCGAGTCCGGCTCGGGCAAGACGGTGACGGTGCTCGCGGCGCTCGGGCTGCTGCCGCCGCCCCCGGCGTGCACCGTGCGTGGTGAGGTGCTCCTCGACGGGCGGGACCTGCTGCGGCTCGACCGCCGACGGCTGCGGCAGGTCCGCGGTCGAGAGATCGGCATGGTGTTCCAGGACCCGATGACGTCGCTGCACCCGTCGTTCCGGGTCGTCGACCAGGTCGCCGAGGCGCTGCTCGTGCACGACCGGGGCCTGGCGCGGCGTGCCGCACGGCTGCGTGCCGTCGAGCTGCTCGAGCGGGTCGGCGTCCCGCACCCCGGCCGGCGGACGGCCGACTACCCGCACCAGTGGTCCGGCGGCATGCGCCAGCGCGCCATGATCGCCATGGCCATCGCCAACCGCCCGAGGCTGCTCGTCGCCGACGAGCCGACGACGGCGCTGGACGTCACGATCCAGGCGCAGATCCTCGACGTGCTGCGCGCCGCCCGTGACGACACGGGAGCGGCGACGCTGCTCATCACGCACGACCTCGGCGTCGTCGCAGAGCTGGCCGACCGCGTCACCGTGCTGCGCCACGGGGCGGTGGTGGAGAGCGCGAAGGCCGCGCACCTGTTCGCCGCGCCGCAGCACCGCCACACGACCGAGCTGCTCAGCGCGGTCCCGCGCCTCGACCGGCCGGTCCCGGCCCGCCGGCCGGTCTCGGCCGCCGGGCCCCCGGTGCTGCAGGTCGAGGGCCTGGTGACCCGGCACCGGAGCCGGCACGGCGTGGTGCGCGCGGTCGACGGCGTCGACCTGGTCGTCCGCGCCGGGGAGACGCTCGGACTGGTCGGGGAGTCCGGCTGCGGCAAGACCACGCTGGCGCGGTCGGTGCTGCGCCTGGTCGACCCCGTGGCGGGACGAGTCGTGCTGCACGGGCGTGACATCACCCGGTCGACCGGGCGTGAGCTGCGGGCGGTGCGGCGGTCGATGTCGATGGTCTTCCAGGACCCGTACTCCTCGCTCAACCCGAGGATGTCGGTCCGGGACATCGTCGCCGAGCCGCTGCGCGTGGCCGGCGAGCCGCGCACGGAGAGCGACCGCAGGCGGCGGGTCGACGAGCTGCTCGAGCTGGTCGGCCTGGACTCACGCGTCGCCACCCGGCTGCCGGCCGAGTTCTCCGGCGGGCAGCGGCAGCGCGTGGCGCTGGCTCGTGCCCTGGCGCTGTCGCCCGACCTGCTGGTGCTGGACGAGCCGGTCTCCAGCCTCGACGTCACGATCCAGGCGCGCGTCACGGCTCTGCTCGACCGGCTCCAGCGCGAGCTCGGCCTGGCCTACCTGTTCATCGCGCACGACCTCGCCCTGGTCCGCCGGATCAGCGATCGCGTCGCCGTCATGTACCTCGGCAGGATCGTCGAGACCGGCACCCGCGAGCAGGTGTTCGGTGCCCCCGCGCACCCCTACACGCAGGCGCTGCTGGCCGCCGTGCCGGTGCCGGACCCGTCCGCACGCGCCCGCCGGGTCGACCCGCCGGCCGGCGAGGTGCCCGACCCGCTCCACCCGCCGTCCGGCTGCCGGTTCCGCACCCGCTGCCCCGGCGCCGAGCCGGTCTGCGCGACGGACTCCCCGGGGCTCGAGCCGCGGGCGGGCAGCCCGCACCCCTGCGCCTGCCACTTCGCCGGCCCGGTGCCGAGCCGACCGGCGCCCGTCGGGTGACCCGACCGGAGCCCGTGCGGGACCGGCTCGGGTCAGGCGTCCCACCACAGCGTCACCCGGTCCGTCGGGAAGGGCAGCTCGCGCACCAGGGCGGCGACCTCGGGCTCTCGCTCGGGTGGCAGGCACAGCTGCCGGCACCAGAACGCCGTCTCCACCGGCTCGGCGCGCGCGGCGTCCCGGGCGGTCGCGGTGCTGCGCTCGACCGTCACGGGGAAGCCGGCCTCGGCGAGCACCTCGGCGGCCAGCGCGGCGTCCGGACCGGCCGGGCGCTCCAGTCCCCAGAAGTGCTGCCAGAGCAGCGCTCTGGCGGTCTGCGGGTGCCGCTCGGTGATCTCCACGACGACCCGCCGGCGGGCGTGCTCGTGCAGCGCCGCGGCGAACGCCGGCAGGTCGGCGACGTTGTAGAGCACGTTGTGGCTGACGACGACGTCGGCCACCGGCACGTGTGACGCGACGTCGGGCCAGCTGCCGAGCACGGTGCGCGCAGCGACGCCGCGCTCGGCGGCGGTGGTCGCGAACAGCCGCAGCATGTCGGCCTGCCGGTCGGTGCCGATGACCGCGGTGGCGGGCGGGACGAGCGCGAAGGCCGCCGCCCCGCCGCCGCACCCGACGTCGAGCACGCTGCCGCCGTCGGGGAGTGCCTCGGCGGCGCGAGCGCTCGAGCCGGACCGGGGCGCGGTGCCCGGAGGCGGCGCGGCGAACATGTCGGCCGGGAAGACGTACGGGGCCTGCGGGGCGGCGTCCAGGACGAACTGCGGGACCGCCCACTCGGCCAGCTGCGCGGCCCACCGCGCCGCCGCGGTCGTCAGCGCCGGTCGGTCGCCGGCGCGCGGTCGTGGGACTGCGGCCGCATCTCCCACAGCGCCCATCCGGCGAGCAGCCCGGCCAGGATGGTGGTGAGCCACCGCCCGACATGGGGTGCGATCGCCATGGTGCCGCCGATGAACAGCACCGGCAGCGCCAGGCTCATCGGGGTGATGCGCGACCAGCCGCTCTGAGCGAGGATCGCGGCGACGAGCAGCCCGGTGCCGAGGGTCAGGTAGAACATGCCGTTGAACTCCTCGCCGGTGTACTGCACCGTCATCGGCGCCAGGCCCCACCCGGCGATCACGATGCCGGGCCCCAGCAACAGGCCGCGCCGACCGGACAGCAGGCCGGCGGCCACGTAGGACAGCCCGATGAGCACCGGGACCCAGCCGCGCAGCGGCAGGCTGCCGATCGGCTGCAGCAGCAGCAGGACCAGCGCGGCGCCGACGAGCAGCGGCCCGCCTCGCCGCAGCCGGGAGGACAGCGGCTCGGTGCCGCCTTCGGCGTGGGTGTCTCGGCGTCCGGTGTCGACGGAGGTCATGCCGGCTCCTTGCTGCCGCGGTGGCGGCGCAGGTCGGGGGTGTGGGGATACCGCCCACTATCGACCGGTAAGTGCGGACTGTCAGTATCTGTCGGTTGCACCTAGCGGGCGGCGGTCCGGTCCGTCAGCGCGGGGGACAACCGCCCGACGGCGGTGACGACGTCCGCCGCGGCCGGCCACTCGACGACCGGGACGCCGGCCCGGTCGGCCGCCACGACCTGCTCGCTCCACGGGACCTGACCGGCGAGCTCGAGCCCGTGCCGCGCGCAGAACTGCGCGATCGCCTCGGCGTCGTCCGCCCCGCGCACCTTGTTCGCGACGACGGCGACGTGCTGCACCGGGAGCTCGGCCACCAGCGCGGCCATGCGCCGCACCGTCTCGAGCGACCGGTAGTACGGCTCGGCGACCAGCAGCACCGCGTCGACGTGCCGGACGGTGCCCCGGCTGAGGTGCTCGGGCGAGGCCTCCATGTCGACGACGACCACCCGGTCCGGGTCGCCGAGGTCCTCGAGCAGCGCGGACACCACGGCGTGCGCGGAGCACAGGCAGCCCTCGTCCGCGTGCGCAGGGGCGCCCATGCCGACCAGCCGGACGCCGTCGGGCGCCGTCAGCGCGTGGCGGGCGAGCACGTCGTCGACCGGCTGCGTCAGCCCGCCGCCCCCGATGCGGCGCGACACCAGCGACGTCGGCAGGGCCGTCAGCCGCGCGGCGTCCTCGGGGGAGACGCCGAGGGCCGGGGCGAGGTTGGGGTTCGCGTCGGCGTCGATCGCGACGACCGGCCGGCCGGCGCGGGCGGCCAGGCGCGCCAGGGTGGCGCTGAGCGTCGTCTTGCCGGCGCCGCCCTTGCCCGCGACGGCGACCCTCACCGCCGGCGCTCGTGCCGCTGGACCGACCGCTGGTAGCGACGCCGGTACGTCGCCAGGGAACGGGACAGCTCGGCGAGCGAGCCGGCGACGACGTGCAGCCACTCGCGGCCCTCGTCCGTCAGCTCGTAGGTGCGCCGGGCCGGGCCGGACGTCGACGGCTCCCACGCCGAGCGGACCAGGCCCTCCTGGTCCATCGCGCGCAGGCACCGGTACAGCCCCCCGGGGTCGACCCGGTGCATGCCGAGAGCGGGCAGCTGGTCGAGCAGCTCGTACCCGTGCGAGGTGCCCTCTGCCAGCAGCAGCAGCAGACACGGCCGCAGGTAGTTGCGCGGCAGGCCGACCGGGACCTCCTCGGCGCCGCCGGTCATCCGGACCCCTCGGCCCGCTCGGCAGCGCAGGCCAGCGCCTCCTCCACCGAGCTCTGGCACCAGCAGTCGGCACTGCACTCCCCGTGCGTGGGCCGGGTGAGGTCGGCGAAGCTGAGCGCGAACTCGGTCCTGCCCTCGGCCAGGCCGCTGTCGGACAGCACGTACCCGGAGGGCACCCGCTCGAGGTAGCCGTCGTCGACCAGCCGGTCGAGGTAGCCGACGCCGACCGCCGCCTCGACGCCGAGGAACCGCTCGAGCAGCGGGGCGTCCACGACGTCGCCGAGCCCCTCGCCGCGCAGCCAGAACATCACCTGCAGAATCTCGCTGCGCCAGTAGAGGGCCCGCAGCGCCGCCGACTTGGGGGGGTGCAGCTCGTCCACGTCAGCGCCGGCGCGTCGCCGGACCGGCTGCGGCCTCGGCGAGGTCGGTGAGGTCGGCGAGGGCGTCGGCGACCCCGCGCAGCTGGTCGTTGACCGTCAGGACGGCGGGGCCGATGACCTCGCACTGGGTCTCGATGGCGCGCACGCCGAACGACACCTTCCCGAGCAGCGCGGAGGTGCGCCGCAGCGACGCTGCGATGCGCAGCAGGTAGTACACGAGCACGGCCACGACGAGCAGGATCTCGACGACCGTCAGCGTGACCAGCAGGGACCTCATCGCGCCGCCCTCCGGGAGCCGCGGCCGCGCGGCGGCGTGAGCAGCTCGGCGTGCCGTCCGGCCTCCTCGGTGAGCAGGTCGAGCCGTCGCGAGGTCTCGGGCAGCAGCCACGTCGTCGCGGTGTTGCGGGCGACCTCCTTGCCGGCCTGCCACACCTGGCCCGCACCGCGCTCGATGCGGTGCACCTCCCGCAGGAAGGTCTCGAGCAGCACGACGGCGACGACCGCCACGACCAGCCCGAGTGCCAGCGCGATCGCCCAGTAGGCCTCCTGGCTCACGACCGGGCTCCCGGTGTCAGGCTCGTGCGGGCGTCGGCGGCTGCGGCGACGATGCGCTCGGCGGTGGCCACCGTGCCGTCGAGCTGCCACAGCGCGTCGGTGCCGTCCCGGGCGTCGTGGAGTCCGGCGACGATCGCCTCCGCCTTCCCGGCGACGCGGCGCGCTCCCGCGATCATCATCAGCAGCACCGCGACGACGACGAGCACGACCACCGCGCCGATCACGTAGCCCAGGACCCATCCGCTCATGAGGCCTCCCGAGGCGGCTCAGGTCGCGCACGGTACACGCGTTGACCCGGTATGTGTATGGTGCACCTACGTCGCGGTGTGACGCAGTGCACACTCGGTCACCGGGAGCAGACGATGGCGGATCGGCAGACGCGCCAGCCCCTGCAGGTCGACCGCACGCCGGCGGAGGAGCTGCTCGAGGCGCTCGGGCCGGTCGACCGGTACCACGACTACGAGGCCTTCGGCGACTTCGGCATGCCGGCCCGCGCGATGATGGAGGACCTGCTCCCCGAGATGAGCCGGCCCGAGCGGTTCGGCCCGCTGGAGAAGGTGCACGCGTTCTGGTTCGCCGGCGCCAGCTGCGACGGCTGCAGCGTGGCCGTCACCGGCGGCACCACGCCGAGCCTGGAGAGCCTGCTGCTCGGTGCCCACCCGGGCATCCCCCGGGTCGTCCTGCACCACCCGGTGCTCAACATGGAGGCCGGCGCGCACTACCTGCGGCCGGCGGAGCAGGCCGTGCTCGGCGAGCTCGACGCGCCGTACGTGGTCATCCTCGAGGGCTCGATCATGGACGAGGTCGCGGCCTGGCGCGCCGGCGGCTACTGGTCCGCGCAGGGCGAGGAGCCGTGGGGTCCGGACGGCGAGCTGCGGCCGGTCAGCGCCACGGAGTGGATCGCGCGGCTGGCGCCGAACGCCGCCGCGATGATCGCGATCGGCACCTGCGCGACCTGGGGCGGCATCCCGGCGGCGGAGGGCAACCCGACCGGTGCGATGAGCCTGATGGACTTCCTCGGCAAGGACTACCGCTCAGTTCTGGGCGTGCCCGTGGTGAACGTGCCGGGCTGCCCGCCGGTCGGCGACAACTTCAACGAGACCGTCGCCGCGGTCCTCTACTTCCTGCAGGGCTTCGGTCCGCTGCCGGAGTTCGACGAGCTCGGTCGGCCGGCCTGGCTGTTCGGCGAGACGGTGCACCGCCGGTGCGTGCGCGGCGCGTACTACGAGGAGGGGGTGTTCGCCGAGAAGTTCGGCGACCCCGAGTGCCTGGTCGAGATCGGCTGCTGGGGGCCGGTGGTCAACTGCAACATCACCTCGCGCGGCGCCATCAACCACGTCGGCGGCTGCATGAACGCCGGGGGGGCGTGCATCGGCTGCACCATGCCCGGG
>DATMJH010000328.1:0-2610 GCA_035554015.1 Mycobacteriales bacterium | reverse complement strand
GCGCCGCGCACAGCGCCTCGAACGGCTCCGGGCACTCCGACTCGATGATCTGGCTGATGTCGGCGTCCACCGTGACGAACAGGTTGGCGTAGTCGCCCTTGATGCCCTGGTCGATCGTCCGCGGGAACGGGTAGGTGGTCAGCAGCTCGAGCGAGTTCGGGAAGTCCGTGCCCGCCGCGTTGAGCTGGCTGAGGATCGGCCGCAGCGCCTCGAGGCTGGCCCGGGTGTTCTGCCTGGACGCCTCGATCGTGCGCACCGCCACCGTGCTGAGCTGGTCGAGCGCGGTGAGCATCCGGGTGATGTTCTCCCGCTGCTCGGTGAGAACCTGCACGCCCGGCGGGATGTCGTCGAGCGCGACCGCCAGGGTCTGCCGCTCCGCGGCGAAGCGGGCGGTGAGCCGGTCGAGGCTCTCGAGCGCACGGACGATGTCGGCCTTCTGCGCGTCGAGACCGCCGAGGAAGCCGTCGAGCTGGTCGAGGAACTCCTTGATGTCGCCCTCGCGGCCCTCGAGCAGGTTGATGAGCTCGGTGTTGATGACCTGCAGCTGCTCGATGCTGCCGCCGTTGAGCACGAGCGACAGCGCCGACAGCACCTCCTCGATCTCGGCGCTGCGCTCGGTCCGGTCGAGGCCGATGGTCTCGCCGCCCCGCAGCCGGCCGCGGGCCTGGTCCTCCGGCGGCCGGTCGAAGCTGACGAACTTCTCGCCGAGCAGGCTGGTCTGGCGCAGCGACGCCGTCGTGTTCGCCGGCAGCTCGACCTCGGGGTTGATCCGCGCGACGACGCGAGCGGTGTAGCCGTCCAGCTCGATCGACTCGACGCTGCCGACCGTCACGTCGTCGACCTTGACCGCCGACTGCGGGACCAGGTCGAGCACGTCCTCGAACTCGACCGTGACCTTGTAGGCGTCGTCGCCCTGGCCCTCGCCGCCGGGCAGCGGGATGTCCCGAGCACCCTCGAAGCCGCAGCCGGCCAGCAGGGCCGCCGCCACGCCGGCCGCGACGGCGCTGCGCGCCGCCCGCGCCCGGGCGCTCACCGGGTCCCCATCAGCAGGCCGGCCAGCGACCGGTCGGTCGGGACGGCGACGGCCGGTGCGGCGTCGCCACCGGGGACGGGCAGCGCGGACGGCGGCCTCGGCCCCGCGCCCGACGACGCGCCGGTCGTGGACGCCGCCGCGGCAGCTCCGGTCGGGCACTGGGCGGTGAACGCCGCGCCGCCCCCGCCGAGCAGGGACAGCAGCGGCTCCGAACCGCTCGCCGTCGCGCTGCACAGCGACGCGGCGGCGAGCCCGCCGAGCGAGCCCTCGAGATCCTCCTCCTCGTTCGACATGCCGTTGTCGCGGGTGTCGAGCGTGCCGGACCGCGGGTTGTACGCCAGCTGCAGGTTCGACAGCGCGGCCGGCGCGGTGTCGAAGAACTCCGCCAGCGCGACCTGGTTCTGCGACAGCACCTTGGTCAGCTCCGCCAGCTCGGTGACGTTCGTCGTCAGGCTCTGGCGGTTCTCGCGCACGAACACCGCGACGTCGCCGAGGGCGATCGAGAGCTGTCGCACCGCCCGGGCGAGGTCCTCGCGCTCGCCGGCGAGCTGGTCGGCGACGTCGGCGAGATCGGCATTGAACTCCCGCACGGTCGCGTCGCTGTTCGCGATCGTGGTCGTGAAGTCCTGCAGGTTGCGGATGGTGCCGAACAGGTCTTCCCGTCCCTCGGCCAGGGTCTCGACCATCATCGAGAAGTCCTCGAGAGTGGCGCCGAGCATCTCGCCGTTGCCCTCCAGGTTGTCCGCGCTCACCGAGATGAGGTCGGACAGCGCGCCGTTCTTGTTCGCGCCCTCCGGGCCGAGCGCCCGGTTGAGCTCGTCGAGGTTGGCGTAGATCTCGTCGAGCTCGAGCGGCACCTGGGTGCGGTCGACGTCGAGCGAGCTGCCGTCGGCCAGCACCGGGCCACCGGTGTACGCGGGTGTGATCTGCACGTAGCGGTCGCTGACGATCGACGGGGCCACGACCACCGCCTGGGCGTCGGCCGGCAGCTCGTACTTCGCGTCGTACTCCATCTCGACCCGCACGGCGTCGCCCTCGGGGACGACCTCCTTGACCTGGCCGATGCGCACACCGAGCACGCGCACGTCGCTCTCGGTGTAGACGCCGATGGTGCGGTCGAAGTACGCGGTGAGCGTCTTGGTGTCGGTCCCGCCGAAGACGCCGCAGCCCGCCGTCATCGCGAGCGCCGCGAGCGCCGCCGTGGCGGCCAGGCCGCGGCGAGCCCGGTCGAGGCCGGTCACGGGTTCCTCCTCGGGTCCTGCGGCTGGTTGACCTGCTCGCCGGGGCAGTTCGGCTCGAGCTGGACCTGCCGCCCGTCGCCGTAGCAACCCGGCTTGGCGCTCTCCACCGCGGGGCCGAGGTTGTGCACGACCGTGTCGAACCACCGGCCGTTGCCCAGGTTGTTGGCGAAGACGCGCACGAACGGCGCGAACCGCTTGATGCTGGCGTCCAGGTTGGCCTGGTTGCGCCGCAGCAGCGCGACGACGTCCTCGAGCTCGGCGAGCGTCGGCGCGAGCTGCGCGCGGTTCTCGCGCACCAGCGCGATGAGCTGCTCGGACAGCAGCACGGTGCTGTCG
>DATMJH010000327.1:0-2289 GCA_035554015.1 Mycobacteriales bacterium | reverse complement strand
CCCGATGGTCCGGTACGGCATCACCGCCGTGCTGGCGGACGCGCCGGAGGTCGAGGTCGTGGGTGAGGCCGCCGACGGCGACGAGCTGCTCGAGCGCGCGCGGGAGCTGCGGCCGGACGTCGTCGTCAGCGACCTCGACATGCCGCGGCGCAGCGGCGTCGAGGCGATGCGCGAGCTCGACGTCCCGGTGCTGGTACTCACGATGCACGCCGACGACGACAAGCTGTTCGCCGCGCTGCGCGCCGGCGCCCGCGGCTACCTGCTCAAGGGGGCCGACCGCGCCGAGCTGGTGCGGGCCATCTGCTCGGTGGCGGCAGGCGAGGCCGTGTACGGCCCGCAGGTGGCCCGCCGGATCGTCGACTTCTTCACCGGTGCGCGTGAGGCCTACAGCGCGCAGGTGTTCCCCGAGCTCACCGACCGGGAGCGCGACGTGCTCGACCTGCTGGCGGCCGGGCGGCGCAACGCGCAGATCGCCTCGGCCCTGGGCCTGTCGGACAAGACCGTGCGCAACCACGTGTCGGCGGTGCTGCTGAAGCTGCAGGTGCCCGACCGCACGGCGGCGGCGCTGAAGGCGCGTGAGGCCGGGCTCGGTCAGGAGGCGTAGACCTCGGGCCGCAGCGTCCCCACGAACGGCAGGTCGCGGTAGCGCTCGGCGTAGTCGAGCCCGTAGCCGACGACGAACTCCGAGGGGATGTCGAAGCCGACGTGGTCGACCGGCACCTCGACCTTGAGCGCCTCGGGCTTGCGCAGCAGCGCGACGACGCCGACCGACGCCGGGCCGCGGCTCGTGAGGTTGCGCAGCAGCCAGTTGAGCGTGAGACCGGAGTCGATGATGTCCTCGACGACGAGCACGTGCTGGCCCTCGATGCCGCGGTCGAGGTCCTTGAGGATCCGGACGACGCCGGACGACGACGTCGCCGAGCCGTAGCTGCTGACGGCCATGAACTCCATCGACACCGGTGTGCGCAGCGCCCGGGCGAAGTCGGCCATGAACATCACGGCGCCCTTGAGGACGCCGACGAGCAGCACCTCCCGGCCGGCGTACTGGGCGTCGACGGCGGCGGCGAGCTCACGAACCCTCGCCGCGATCTGCTCCTCGCGGATGAGCACCCGCTCGATGTCGGGATGGGCGCTGTCGGGCTCGGCGCTCACGCCGGGCGCCGCGGGCGGGGACGGGGCCGGCGCGCTCACACCCTGGAGGCTAGACCGGCACGGCCGGTGGCCGGCGACGACCCGTGCCCGGCCGCCGCGACCACCCGAGCGTGGCCGCCGGCGAGCCGTCAGCGGCGGGCGACGAGCCGGCCGCCGGTGCGGCCGACGGCGGCGCCCCCGGGCAGCGCCACCGGGCCCTGCCCGCGCCAGTGCTCCACGAGCGCCCGCAGCGCGGCGACGTGCGCGCTGCCGACCGCCTGGCCGCACGCCGCCTCCGCCCAGCGCTTGAGCGCCCGTGACCGCAGGGCGACCGGCAGGGCCAGCAGCTCGGCGCAGTCCGGCTCGGCCGGCAGGTCCGGAGTGAGCGCGTCGAGGGCGTCGGCGTCGGCACGCAGCAGGTCGGCGGTGCGGGCCAGCGCCGCCGCGACCCCCGGGCCGAGCGCGCGCTCGACCGCCGGCAGCACGTCGTGCCGCACGCGGGCGCGGGCGAAGGCGGCGTCGGCGTTGTGCGGGTCGTCGACCGGCTGGAGACCGGCCTCCGCGCACGCCTGCCGCACGGTTACGCGGTCGAGGCCGAGCAGCGGTCGCCGGTACCGGCCGCGCACGGGCGCCATGCCGGCGAGCGAGCGGGCACCCGACCCGCGGGCGAGCGCCAGCAGCACCGTCTCGGCCTGGTCGTCGAGGGTGTGGCCGAGCAGGACGGCGGCCACGCCCCGTCGGTCCGCCGCCTCGTCGAGCAGCCGGTACCGGAGTGCCCGGGCCGCCGCCTCCGGCCCGCCCCGCGACGACATCTGCAGTTCCGACACGCCCTGACGTGTCGGAACTGCAGATGTCTCGGGGAGCACCTCGGCGGCCAGCCCGAGCCGGCGGCACCGGTCGGCGGCCGCCGCGGCGACCTCGCGCGAGCGCGGCTGCAGGTCGTGGTCGACGACGAGCGCGCTCGAGCCCGGTCGCTCGACGGCGAGCCCGGCGGCGAGGGCGAGCGAGTCGGCGCCGCCGGAGACGGCGGCGGCCACCTGCGCGTCGTCCGCGAGGTCGGCCAGGCAGCGGCGGACGGCGAGGCGCACCGCGGCCGTCGCCGCCGGCGGCCCCGTCACCCCGCCCCCTCCCCAGCGCGATCTTCGTCCTGTGCAGCTG
>DATMJH010000326.1:0-3428 GCA_035554015.1 Mycobacteriales bacterium | reverse complement strand
CCGCGCCCGTCCGGCGGCACCGTCCCGCCCGGCGCGATGAGCCCTGTTCCCGCGCCGGACGGCGGCGGCTCCGGCGAGGACCGGTCGGCGTCGTCGGACTGATCGCCCGGAAGAGGGAATCCGACCCCTCGGTATGGGGTTCACTACGGGTGCCGACCCGCATCATGGCCCCCGGTCCCAACCTTGTCGCTGCGAGCGACGCACCGCCGTGAGGCGACCTGGCGGGAAGGCGCGACGGAGCCGCCGCCGTCCGGCGCGGGAACAGGGCTCATCGCGCCGGGCGGGACGGTGCCGCCGGACGGGCGCGGTGTGCCGTCGTCGGAGGCGAGTCCGTCGGAGGCCTCCGCCGGCGGCGGCTCGCTCCCGCCGGGCGACGGCGCTGCGGCGTCCTGCGCCGCGGCTCCCGGCCTCCCCGAGGGCGCAGCCGGCGCCGCCGCCCCGACGAGGGACGGCGGCGGCGTGGCGCTGCTCGCCGGCGCGTCGACCGACTGGGCGTCGGCCGACCGGGCATCGGCCGACGGCGCATCAGCCGACGGCGCGTCGACGGACGGCGTCCCGGCCGACGGCGCATCAGCCGACGGCGCATCGACCGACGGCGTCCCGGCCGGGTCCGAAGCGGCGCCAGGACCGGCCGGCGGCTGGCCCGTCGCTGCGCCGACCTGCTCCAGCGCCGCAGCACCCGCGGCCTCGGCGCCGCCGTCGGCCACCGGACCGCTCGGCGCCGGCACCGGACCGCCGCTCGGCGGCGTCGGCACGGGGCCGCCTGCGCGCTCACGGGTGTCGCGCGCCCGACGCTTGCGGGCACTGCGGCTCAGCGGCGCGTCGCCGGGACGCCCACCCTCCTGCCGCTCACGGGGGCCGTCGGGCCGGCGCCGCGGCACGAGCGACTCCATCGCCGAGGCGAGGCTGTACTCCTCGATGAGCACCTCGAGTCGCAGCCGCTCCTCGGGGCCGACGGTCTCGAGCTTCTCGGTGGCGCCGTCGCGGAGCTGGGCCAGGCGCTGCCGGCGGCGGTGCGGGTCGTCGTGCGGGTGCACCAGGAGCACGGCGTGCGCCATGCACGACGCGGTGCCGCCGACGGACGTGGTCGCCTCGCGGACCAGGGCGAGGTCGGCGAGGCACGGTGCGCAGTAGGTCGTCACGGGCGGGCACGGTACGTCCCCGCGGCGTCGGGCGGCACCGCGGGCCGCACCGGCGCGTGGCAGGCGACGGCGCGGACGTCGTCAGGGCACGTCGTCAGGGCACGTCGTCAGGGCACGTCGTCGGGCGAGCTTCGTCAGGCACGCCGTCAGGCGACGTCGTCGCCCAGGTAGAGGAAGCCGTACGCCTCGTCGCGGAACGGCACGCCCGCCGCGTGCAGCGCGGCGTCCCAGTCGCCGCGGCAGGCCGGATCGGCCGCCTCGCTGCCGTGGTCGGCGGTCAGCAGCACCACGACGTCGTCGAGCAGGTCCCGCTCCTCGACCAGGTCGAGCCAGGCGCCGAGCCTCCGGTCGGTGTCCTCGACCGACGCCCGGGCGATCGCCGAGCGCGGCCCGCCCAGGTGGTGCCCGGTGTCGGGAAGGGTCGAGTTCCACCACGTCAGGCGGGGCGGAGTCCCCTCGCGCCACAGCCCCAGCACCTGCTCGAGCCCGGCGGCGTCCACCTGCGTGGACCAGCGGTAGTCCTCGTGGTCGTTGAGGTGCTCCCTGGTGACGTGCAGATCGTCGTCCGGCGGCGGGAGCCAGTCGCTCAGCGACCCGGTCCCCGCGCGGCCGGTCTGCCGGATCAGCTCGAAGGTCGAGTACTGCGCCCCGACGTCGACCGGCTCGTTGACGCACGCGCTGGTCACGCCCTCGGGCAGCCGCTGGAAGACCGTGCGGACGCCGGGCCGAAGCCACTGCATCGCCTTGTGCCAGGAGCCGCTGGCGTTGGGCACGACCTGCTCGCCCAGCTCGCGGTCGTAGAAGGCGTTGTTGACGATGCCGTGCCGGCCGGGCCCGACGCCGGTGAGCGCGCAGGTGTGGTTCACCAGCGTGACGCTCGGGAACTCGGCGATGGCGCCGCCGCGCAGCCAGCAGCCCCGGGCGAGCAGCCGCGCCAGGTTCGGCAGGTGCCCCGCCTCGACCTGCGTGAGCAGGTCGGCGGGCTGGGCGCCGTCCCACAGCACGCCGACGACGTGCGCCGCCCCCGGGTCGACGAGCTCGAGCGCGCGGCCGTCCATGTCGCTCCCGTCGCCGCCGGTCAGCCGCACGAGGGTGGCCGCGACGTCCACCGTGCGCGCGACCGCGTCGACGACGCCGGTCTGCCGCACGCCCGGGCCGGAGAGCAGTAGCGGCGCGCGCGACTGGACGGCGTTGAGCGAGCCGTGCTCGCCCAGGTGACCGCCGCGCTCGGGCCAGTGGTGCGCGCCGGTGTGCACGACCGCGAGGTCGGGCGCGCGGGGGTCGTCGAACAGCGACCGCAGCCGCACGGCGGCGAACGGGTAGCTCGTGCTGCTGTCGGAGAACGGGTCCTGGTCGGCGACGGGATCGCGTCCGGCGAGCACGGTCGCCGACCCGTCGTCGCCGAGCACCACGTGGCCGCCCGCGTCGGCGACGTGCACGTGTCCCTTCTCCGACCAGCAGACCAGGTCGACGACGTGGCTCAGCGACGGGTCGAGCAGCACGTCGAGCGCGCGGTCGCGGAGGGCGTCGACCGTCGGGCCGGTCCGTGGCCGGACGACGGCGTCCTCGGCGAGGTCTCGCGAGCGCAGCGGCACGGGCCGAGCCTAGGCCCGGGCACGGCAGCGCCCCCGCACGGTGCAGGTGCGGGGGCGCTGGTCGGGCATGCAGCCAGGACGCCGGCGGATCTGGGCCCCGCTGCGGGGCAAAGTCGGCCCGGCGGTCACAGCACGGACAGCGCGGCCAGCCGCGCACGCCGCGCGGCCGCCTCGGCACGGCGATGCGCGCGCCGAGCCGCTCGCAGCTGCGAGCCACGGGCGTGCGCGCGGGCCTCGGCCGCGCGCTCGGCCGCCACCGCGGCCACGAACAGCTCCGGGGAGACGATCACGGCGTCCACCTCCTCTCTCGGTCTCGGGCGCGGGCGGCCGATCTGCCGCGGTCAGGCAGCGGCGTCCTTGCGGGGTCGGCCGCGCGGTCGCTTGCGGGGCACGACGACGCCCGCGACGACCAGCTGGCCGCCCCAGACGCCCCACGGCTCGCGCCGCTCCAGGGCACCGGCCAGGCACGCCTCGCGCAGCGGGCACGGGACGCAGAGCGCCTTGGCGTGCTCGACGTCGGCCGGTGACTCGGCGAACCAGAGGTCCGGGTCAGCGGTCCAGCACGGCAGCGGCGCGGCGGGACAGGACGGGTCGGGAACGGGGGTCGGGTCGGCGAGGACGAGCACCGTCGGTGTCCTTCCGGGAGCCGGTCCTGGTGGGACCGGCGGGTCGGGGAGTCGGGCTCCCGGCG
>DATMJH010000325.1:0-14895 GCA_035554015.1 Mycobacteriales bacterium | reverse complement strand
CGTGCGGTTCGAGCGGCAGGCTGGTGCGGCCGGTGAGCAGGTCGACCGCGGCGTCGCGGCGGCGTTGGCCGTCGGTGCGGCTGTCCCAGCTGCCGGCGGGTTGGGCATGCTGGGCGATGCGGTGCAGCGCGGCCTGGGTGTTGGGGCCGCTGACGCCGTCGATGGTCAGGCTGGTGGTGCCGTCGTCGTGGCGGTGCACGGTGACGTCGTCGGCGGTGGCGTCGCGCTGGCGCTGGTCGGTCAGCTCGGGCGGCAGCACGGTGGCGATCACCCGTCGGATCAGCTCGGTCAGCCGGGCTGGTGGGTGGTTGATGCCGCGGTCGCGTTCGGCGGTCAGCCGGGCCTGCAGGTGCTGCCAGACCAGCTCGGCGTCGGCGGGTGCGAGCCGGTCGAGCTGCGCGGTGACCGCGCGGGTCTGCTCCTCGGTGAGCATCCCGGCCTGCAGCGCGGCCAGGCCGCCGGGCAGCCGGTCGAACAGCTGAGCCTGGGCGAGCAGGTCGTGGGCCCGCCAGCTGCTGGCGTCCAGCAGCAAGGCCAGCTGATCGGGGGTGCCCAGGGCCAGCCCGGCGCGCTGGTTGTCGCGGGCCAGGGCGAGCACGTCGGTCAGCAGCGCGGCGTGCGCGCGGGAGCGGTCGTGCTCGCGCTGCACCAGCCGCTGCTCGTGCTCGGCGACGGTGCTCAGCATCCCGCTGGCGGCGTCAGCGGCCGGCGTCAGCACCTGCTGACCGACCGGACCGTCATCCGAACGCATGTTCGAGAGAGTACCGCGCTGCCGGACACCTGGCAAGGAGAAAGTCCCTTGTGCACAGCACTTCTCATGACGAGCGGCGAGGGACCGCGCTGAGGTCGGACAGCGCGTGGCACCCGGTGGTGACACCCCGCGGCGGGGCCGCCGCGCCGAGCCGGAGGGCGGGACAGGAGCGAGCCCTACCCCGCGCCGACCACCGGCCAGAGCGCGGCTCGCTGGCGCACCGCGTCGCCGACGGCACCGACGAAGCCGTCGAGCTGCTCCGGGGTGACGGCGAGGCTGAGTGCCAGGTAGCCGCGGGGGGCGACGTAGTACCCGCGCTCCAGCAGGTCGAGGAACAGCAGCTCCAGCAGTCGCTTGTCCGCCGGGAGGTCCGCCGGGCTCCGCACAGGACCAGGCGTCGGGTGCAGCGCCATGAGACTGCCGGTGCCGGTGACGGTGAACGGCGTCCCCGCCAGCACGTCGTGCAGCCGGGCGCGCAGCGCGTCTCCGGCACTCGTGTGCCGCTCGGCGACGTCGGGCGGGTAGACCCGGGTGAGACCGGCGTGCCCAGCGGCCATCGACACGACGTTGTTGTTGAAGGTGCCGGCGTGCGGCAGGGCGTCAGCGCGCGACGGGTCGAACAGGCTCATGACGTCCGCACGGCCGCCGAACGCGCCGAAGGAGCTTCCGCCGCCGACGTACTTGCCGAGGGTGGTGAGGTCCGGCCGGAGCCCGAGCTGCCCCTGCATGCCCGCCCGCCCGGTCCGCGAGGTCATCACCTCGTCGAGGACGAGCAGCGCACCGGTGCGGGTCGTCGCCTCGCGCAGCGCGTGCAGGAACGCCGGCTCCGCCGGGATGCACCCGGCCGAGCCGAGCATCGGCTCGACCAGGACGCACGCGACGTCGCGCTCCTCGAGCGCTGCCACGGCCGAGGTCCGGTCGTTGTACTGCGCGAGGACGACGTCGTACGGCGCGTTGACGGGCGAGGCGCCGTGCGCGAACGACAGCACTCCCCCGTGGTAGCCGCCCTCGAACGCCAGCACCGTCTCGCGGCCGGTGAAGGCGCGCGCAGCCGAGAGCGCGAGCAGGTTGGCCTCGGTGCCGGAGTTGGTGAACCGCACGCGCTCCATCGAGGGGAAGCGGGCGCACACGGCCTCGGCGAGCAGCACCTCGCGGTGGGTGTGCGCACCACGGCTGACGCCCTCGCGCACCGCCTCCACCATGGCCTCGACGACGACGGGGTGGGAGTGCCCGTACAGCCCGGCCGAGTACTCGCCGAGCAGGTCGACGTAGACGTGCCCGTCGGCGTCCTCGAGCAGCGCGTCCCAGGCCCGGACGACGCGCAGCGGGAACGGCGGGTGGTACAGCACGGTCCGGGTGTTGCCGCCGGGCATGAAGCGCTCTGCCTGCTGGTGCAGCGCACGCGTGCGCGGACGTGCGGCAGCGAAGCGCTCGCGCGCGTTCTCGACGGCGTCGTCGAGGGGGACCCGCTCCCCCGCGGTCACGTGCGCTCGTCCAGCGCGGCGCCCGAGGCGTCCTCCAGGAACGCGCGGTACACCGCCACGATCGCCGGGTCGAGCCGCAGGTCGTTGTGGTAGGTGCCGGGGAACTGGCGGTTGTCCGCGCCGGGGAGCCGTGGCGACTGCGCGTACGTCGCCAGGAAGGCCGGGTCGGCGACGCCCGAGCCGTCGTAGACCGTCATCCAGCGACCGGGGGCCTGCGCCGGGACCTCGCGGTTCAACCGCTCGAGCCAGGGCGTGCCGGCGGCGATCTCGTCGCACGACACGACCCTGCCCTCGCTGCCCGGGGGGCAGAACGAGGTGCCCGCGTTGCCACCGGCGACGCCGACGAAGGCGACGAGGTCCTGCCGCAGGTCGGGGCGCTGGCGCAGCGTCTCGCGAGCGAGCGTCACACCGAGCGAGTGGCCGACGAGCATGAACCGATCAGACCCGGTGTAGTCACGCACCACGTCGAGGAACCGCGCGAGGTCCGGCACGTTGACCTCGTTCTCGGTCACGTACGTGACAGCGTCCTTGCCCATCCGCCGGCGCTCCTCGTCGGCTTGCGGGTTCGGCGTGAACAGGGCGCGGCCGTTGCTGCCGCCGAGGCCGTTGTACGACAGCGCCCACAGCTCCTGGTCGGTCCAGCCGGCGGCGCGGAAGGCGTCGCGCACCGGGTACCAGTCGCCGGCGTCGACGTTGTTGCCGTGCACGAACACGACTGGGACGTGCTGCAGCGGGGCGCCACGGCGCATGCCACCGAAGCCGCCGATCGGCCACTCCCACTCGCTGTCGAGCAGCCGCGGGACGTCGTCGGCGAAGTGGTCCGCGGCCGGGCCCTGAGGCCGCTGGCGCTCCGGCTTCTCTGCGACGGACGCGGTGCCCGGAGAAGCGGCCAGCACGGCGGCGAGCGCCGCGACGGCGAGCGCCGCTCTCACGGCAGCACCCGGTCGGCCAGTTGGGCGCGCAGTGCCTTCTTGTCGTACTTGCCGACCGACGTCCGTGGCACCTCCGGGACGACGACGACGTCGTCGGGCAGCCACCACCTGGCCACCCGGCCGCTCAGGAACTCGCGCAGCTCCTCCAGCGTCAGCGACGCGCCGTCCTCCAGCGCGACGGCGACGACGGGGCGCTCGTCCCACTTCAGCGAGCGCACGCCGACGACGGCCGCCTCACGCACCGCCGGGTGGGCGAGCACGTGGCCCTCCAGCTCGACAGAGCTGATCCACTCGCCGCCGGACTTCACGAGGTCCTTGCTGCGGTCGACGATGCGGAAGTAGCCGTCGCGCTCCATCACCGCCATGTCGCCGGTGCGCAGCCAGTCGCCGTCGAACTTGTCCGGCATGCCGCCCCAGTACTCCGTGGCGACCCACGGCCCGCGGCACTGCAGCTCGCCGACGCTCTCGCCGTCCCACGGAAGCGGCCGGCCCTCGTCGTCGACGATGCGCGCCTCGAGGCCGGCGAAGATCGTGCCCGTCATCGCGCGGACGTTCCGCAGCTCCTCCTGCGAGAGTCCCCGGTGGCGACGGCGCGGCCGCGACGACGCCGCGACCGGCGACGTCTCCGTCATCCCCCAGATCTGCAGGATCTCGACGCCGAGCGCGTCGTAGGCCTCGAGCAGCGCGCGCGGCGTCGCCGAGCCGCCGACGCCGATGGTGCGCAGCGAGGACAGGTCGGCGCGGCCCTCACGGGCCAGCGGCAGCAGGGAGGTCCAGATCGTCGGGACGCCCGCCGCCCAGGTGACCTGCTCCGACGCGATGACGCGCGCGAGCGCCTGCGGCGAGGTGTCCGGCCCCGCGAGCACCAGCTCGGCGCCGGTGAAGGGCGCGGCGTACGGCAGGCCCCACCCGCACGCGTGGAACAGCGGGACGACGGGCAGCACACGCTCGCGCTCCGACAGCGCGAGGTGGTCGACCATGCAGGCCGCCATCGCGTGCAGGAAGGTCGAGCGGTGGCTGTAGACGACGGCCTTCGGCATGCCGGTGGTGCCGGAGGTGTGGCACATGCCGCAGGCCATGTCCTCGCTCAGCTCGGGCAGCTCCTCGACCGCGGTCGGGGCGGCCGCTTCGAGCAGCTGCTCACCGTCGAGCAGACCGGGGATGCCGGCGCGGTCGCCTTTGCCGAGGCGGACGAACGACCGGACCGTGGGCATCCGCGACGCCAGTGGCGCGAGCCGCTCGACGAGGTCGTCGTCGACGAACAGCACGGTGTCGCCGGCGTCGGCGACGACGTGCTCGAGCTGGTCGTCGTGCAGCCGGATGTTCACCATGTGCAGGACGGCGCCGGCCAGCGGGACGGCGTAGTACAGCTCGACGTGGCGCGTGGAGTTGTTGGCGAAGCTGCCGACCCGGTCGCCCGGCTGGACACCGAGGTCGCGCAGCACGGTGACGAGCCGCAGCACCCGCTCGGCCATCGCGCCGTACGTGGAGCGACCCATGCCGCCCTCGAAGGCGTCGACGATCTCGGCCTCGGCGTAGACGGTGCGCAGCCGGTCGAAGACGGCGCGCACGGTCAGCGGTTGCCGCCCCATGAGTCCCTGCACGTCAGCTCCTCTCCGGCAGGCCGAGGCCGAGCACCAGCACCGCGGCGTCCTGCGGGACGCGCGCGTCCAGACCGGTGAGCTCGCGCACCCGACCGAGCCGGTACGACACGGTGTTGGGGTGCACGTGCTCGGCACGCGCCGTCTCCGGCACCGATCCGCTGGCGAGGTAGGCGCGCAGCGTCGGCACCAGCACGCCGGCCGGGTCGCGGTCGCGCAGCACGTCGCCGACGCGTCGGCGCAGCGCGTCCGCGACGCGCTCGTTGCCGAGCAGCAGCTGCTCGACCAGCAGGTCGTCGGGGCCGAAGCCACCGTCGCGGTGGCCCTCGGCCAGCGCCGTCGCGAGCAGCTGCTCCACCGAGCGGACCTCGTCGAGCAGCTCTCGCCCGCACGCCGCCGGCCGACCCCACGCGACGACCGCGCCCGGGCGGGCCAGCGACGCCGTCAGGCGGTCGGGCACGAGCAGCAGGACCCGGTCGCTGCCGCGCGCGGACCGGTGGCCGCCGAGCGTGCCGGCCGGTGCCGCGGACAGCAGCGCGTCGATGTCGGCGGCGGCACCGGCTCCGGCGACGAGCACCGGCACGTAGGCCGGCGCGAGCGCCGTCGAGAAGCGCAGCGACACCGCGGCGACCTCGGCCGGGTCGTCGGCCGCGAGCAGCGCCTCGACCAGCTCGCGGCGCCGGCTGTCGACCGACCGCAGCCGCTCGTGGCTCGCGGCGAGGTACGCGCGGGCGAGCGCGCTGGAGGTGCGGTCGACGACGTCCATCCAGCGGGCGCCCATCGGCGCCAGCAGCGTCTCCTCACCCGGGACGACGGACTCGCACAGCGCGGTCCACGCCTCCCGGCCGGCGATGCGGAAGGCGTGCAGCACCGACTCCAGCGGCATGCCCATGTGCAGCCGCTGGCGGCCCGACTGCTCGAACGCGGCCAGCTCGGCCGAGGACGGCGGCCGGTCGTCGACCAGGCACTCGAGGAACGTGGTCACCAGCCGCCGGCTGACCGGCAGCACGTCGGTGGCCATCGCGGCGTCGCTCATCGCCGCGTACTCGGGGATCTCGCGGCGATACGCCTCGCCCAGCCGTGGCACGAGCACGTCGAGGTCGGCGAGCACCCGCTCGGAGACCGCGGCGACACCGGTGCTGCGCACGACACGCAACGTTGTCACGGCTGCTGAGCCAGCCAGTCGCGCAGCAGCGTGCCCACGGCTTCGGGCTGGTCGGTCATCAGCACGTGGTTGGCACCGGGGACGACGACCAGCTCGGCGCCGGGGATGCGCTCGGCGACCGTGCGCCCGTTGTCCGGCAGCACCAGCCGGTCGAGCTCGCCGTGCAGGACGAGGGTCGGCGCCTGCACCGACGGCAGCTCGTCGAAGCGGGTCCACGGCAGCGTGCCGGCGACCTGCGCCGCGTATCCGGCGGCGCTGCACGCCAGCGGGAAGCGCACCGCCCAGTCCTCCTCGATCCGCTCCCGCGGAGTGGTGGGCGCGTAGTTGTACGGCAGCGACGCCTCCGCCGCCTCCTGCACGGTCATGTCGGCGCGGCCCGCCGTGAGGAAGGCGAGCACCTCCTGGTCGAACACGGCGTGCGCGACGCCGGGGTGGGTCGCCATGAGGCACAGCGACGCGACGCGCTCCGGTGCCGACACCGCGAGCTCCTGCGCGATCAGGCCACCCATGGAGATGCCGACGACGTGCGCCCGATCGGCGCCGGCGGCATCGAGAACGGCGAGGCAGTCGCCGGCCATCGTCTCGACGCTGTACGGGGCACCGGGGACGTCGCCGGTCTCGCCGGCGCCGCGGTTGTCGACGCGGAGCACGCGGAACCGGTCGGCCAGCACGGGGACGACGCGGAACCACATCGCCGCCGGGTAGGCGAGCCCCATCACCAGCAGGACGACCGCGCCGTCGGACGGGCCGTCCTCCTGCCAGGCGATGCGGGCGCCGTCAGGACGCTCGACGACGGGCACGCGACCCTCCCCTCTGAGCCGGGACGTCGGACTGCCGGGCGGCCAGCGCCGACCCGGTGGCGGCGCGCAGCACCGAGCCGATGCCGAGGTGCGTCGCGAGGGTCGCCTCGTCGAGCTCCTCGACCGGCGCCGAGTGGACCACGCGGCCGGTCTGCAGCAGGTGCGCGGTGTCGGCGAGCGACAGCCCGAAGGCCACGTTCTGCTCCACGAGGACCATGGTGACGCCGCTGTCGGCGACGGTCTGCAGCACCTCGTTCAGCTCGAGCTGCGCGACCGGCGACAGGCCCGCGCTCGGCTCGTCGACGAGCACGATCGACGGCTCGTTCACCAGGGCACGGGCCACCGACAGCGACGCCTGCTGGCCGCCCGACATCGTGCCGGCCAGCTGGGTGCGTCGCTCGCGCAGCACCGGGAAGCGGTCGTAGACGCTCTCGAGCGCGCCCGGCCAGCGGCCGCGGTCGCGGCGCCGGAGGGTGTAGGCGCCGAGCCGCAGGTTCTCCTCGACGGTCAGCCCGGGGAACACCTGCCGGCCCTGCGGGACGTGCCCCATCCCCATCGCGACGCGCTTCTCCGGCGACAGCCGGGTGACGTCCTGACCGTTGAGCAGCACCCGGCCCGAGCGCGCCTCGACCGTGCCGGCGATGGTCTTCATGGTCACGCTCTTGCCGGCGCCGTTGAGCCCGAAGACCCCGGCGATCGTGCCGCGCGGCACCTCGAACGACACGCCGTGCAGCACGGTCACCGGGCCGAACCCGGCGGTGACGTCCTCCAGGACCAGCAGCGGTTCGTCGTGGGGCGTGGTCACGGCACCAGCACCTCCTCACGGCTCGGGGCGGTACCCAGGTAGGCGGTCACGACCTCCGGCCGGGTGGCGACCTCGACCGGCTCGCCGTCGGCGATGACCCGGCCGGCCGCCATGACGTACAGCTCGTCGGCGACGTCGAGCACCAGCGGCACGTTGTGCTCGATGAGCAGCACGGTGCGGTGCAGCCGGTCACGCACGTCGCGCAGCGTCGCGGCGAGGTCCTCGGCCGCGGCCGGGCTCATCCCGGCGCTCGGCTCGTCGAGGAGCACCAGCTCGGGTGAGGTGACGAGCGCGCAGCCGATCTCGACGATGCGCTGCTGGCCGTGCGACAGCCGGCCGACCTGCGTGTCGCGGAAGTGCTGGAACCCCAGGCCCTCGAGCACCTCGTCCGCGCGGGTGCGCAGGTCGCGCTCGTACCAGCGGCTCGGGCCGACACCGCTCAGTGCCGACACGACGCCGTACGGCGCGGCCAGGTGCTGGGCGATGAGCAGGTTCTCGTGGACGGACTGCTTCTTCGCCAGCCCGATGAGCTGGAAGGTGCGGCTCATGCCGAGCGCGGCGCGGTCGTGCGCCGGCAGGTCCGAGACGTCGCGGCCGAGCAGCACGACCCGGCCGCTGTCGGGTCGCAGCGCCCCGGTGACGGCGTTGAACAGCGTCGTCTTTCCCGCCCCGTTCGGGCCCATCAGACCGACGATGGTGCCGCGGTCGACGCGGATCTCGGCGTCGTCGACGGCTTGCAGCCCGCCGAACCGGACGCTGACGCCGGTGGCGTGCAGCACCGGGACGCCCCGGCCGGCGCGGGGCGCCTGCGGCATGCCGGGCGGCCTGGTGAGCGCGGGCAGGTTCGGGCGCGTGGGTGGCAGCGGGGGCTCGCCGCCGCGCTTGCGGGCGCGCTCCTCACGCGCGTGGTGGATCGCGCCGGCGAACCCGTCCGGGTGCCGCGCGATGGTGAACATGAGCAGCGCCGCGGACAGGATCAGGTCGATCCCGCGGATGCCCTCGCCGAAGACGGCGATGAACAGCTCGGGCAGCAGCACGAGCGCCACGGCGGCCGCGACGACGCCGCCGCGGCTGCCCAGCCCGCCGATGACCACGATGACGACGAGGGCGAGCGACCAGCTCCACGCGAAGTCGGCCGACGTCACGGTGCCGTACGCGGTGCCGTAGATGCTGCCGGCGATGCCCGCGAACGCGCCGGACAGCGTGAAGGCGAGCAGCTTGTAGCGCGCGACGTCGACGCCGAAGCTCGCCGCCACCTGCTCGTCGGCGCGCAGCGCCTGGAACGCCCGCCCGATGCGCGAGCGGGTGAGGTTGACGTCGAGCTTCCACACCACGACGAGCAGCACGCAGGCGATCGCGAGGAACGCCTGGTCGCTGCCGATCGCCGTCTCGCCGACGTAGGGGCGCGGCGTGACCTTGCCGGCCGAGCCGCCGCCGATCCACTCCACCCGGAACAGCGACTGCCAGCACGCGTACGCGACGCCGACGGTGACGACGGCCAGGTACAGCCCCCGCAGCCGCAGCGCCGGCAGCCCGACGAGGAAGGCGAGCAGCGCGCCGACGGCGGCCGCGGCGACCAGGCCGACCAGCCACGGCGCGCGGACCTGGTCGACACCGGTCATGACACCGGTGGTGAACGCGCCGACGCCGACGAACGCGAACTGCCCCAGCGAGATCTGGCCGGCGTAGCCCATCAGCAGGTTGAGCGAGAGCGCGGCGATGGCGAAGACGCACGCCTTCGAGCCCAGCAGCGCGTACTTGTCCGACAGCAGCGCCGCGCCCAGGGTCGGCGGCAGCGCCGCCGCCAGGACGAGCGCGACGACGAAGCCGGGGACCGGCAGCCGGTGGACGGCCGGGGTGGCGGTGCTCATGCGCGGGCCTCCGTCGGCGTCGGCGCGGGCTGCGGCGTGGGCGGCTCCAGGCGGCGCAGCAGGTCGGGCAGCGTCTGCCGGCCCAGCAGCACGAGCAGCAGCACGGCCAGCACGATGAGGTACTGCAGCCCGGGCAGGTCCAGACCGCTGAGCCAGCGGGTACCGGCGGAGGTGGCGATGCCGAGCGCGACACCGCCGACGACGGCGCCGGGCAGGCTGTTGAGCCCGCCGACCACCGCCGCGGCCAGGCCGATGACGTAGAGCTCGCTCGCGTACCCCGGTCCGAACGCCCCGACGGTCGGCGCCACGAGCAGCGCCGCGACGCCGGCGAGCGCGGCACCGGCCGCCCAGATGGTCATCGAGATGCGCGCCAGCGGCACGCCGACCAGGCGGACGGCGTCCGGGTCCTGCGCGGCGGCCAGGATGCCGAGGCCGAAGTCGGTGCGGCGCAGCGCGGCCTGCAGCCCGAAGCCCAGGGCCAGCGCCAGGACCAGGCCGACCACCTGCGTCGGGCTGACGATGACGCCCGCGACCGTGAACCCGGCGTCGACCGGCCCGGCCAGCTGCTGCGGGCTCTCGCCGAACAGCCGGAACTCCAGCGACAGCAGGAACAGGCCGAGCCCGACGGTCGCGACGCTCACCGACACCGGGTCGCGCCCGACCATCGGCCGCACCACGAGCCGCTCGAACAGCAGGCCGATCCCGACCGCCAGCGTGATCGCGCCGAGCGCCCCGACGGCCCACGGCATCCCGGGCAGGTCGATGTCCGGCAGCACCGGCAGCCTGATCACCCCGCCGTCGACCAGGAAAGCCGCCAGGAAGATCGCCGCCGTCCCGACCTCACCGCCGCCGAACGTCAGCACGCCGGTGCCGCGGTGGATGAGGACGACGCCGAGCGCGAACAGCGCGTAGATGCTGCCGGAGATCAGGCCCAGCACCAGGACCTGCGCGAGGCCGCCCATCACGCCGGCCCGACGCAGTGCACGGTGTTGCGCCAGTTCACCTTGCCGGACGGCGACCGGTAGGTCTGCATGAAGGTCAGCTGGTCGGCTCCGTGCCGGCGGTCGCCCCGGGTGAAGTCGAGCGGACACACGCTGCTCGTCGGGCGCTTCTTGTAGCCGGTGATGGTGTCGACGAACCGGTTGCGCGTGCAGTCCTTGCCGCACGCCAGCAGGATGTCGTGCAGCGCCTTCTGCGCCTGCCAGTTGAGGAACAGCAGGTCGCCGCCGACGCCGTTGAGGTCGGCTCGCGGCCGGTACTTGCGGTACTGCTGCTCGAACAGCCTGACGTCGTCGGCATAGGCGGCGAACGGGCCGCTGTAGTCGCCCTTGCTGAACGCGGAGAACATCGCGACGCCGTCCATCGGCGGGTTCATCGCGTCGTCGCCGAGGGTCTGCGAGGTCAGGTTGAACGGGAACAGCATGAGGTTCGGCGAGTAGCGCTGGGCCTTCATCTGCTTGACGACCTGCGTGCTGGCGAGGGCGTTCTCCCACAGCCAGACGACCTGCGCCCCGCCGTTCTTCATGGCGAGGATGTCGTCGGTGTAGTTGCCCTTGTTCTGCGGCACCTTCGTCTCGGCCACGACCGGGGAGACGCCCCGTGCCCTCAGGTAGGCCTTGAAGGCCTGGACGCCCGGCTCCCAGTTCTCGCCGTCGCGCTTGATGATGCCGAGCTTCTTGCCCTTGAACTTCTGCAGGTACAGCTGTGCGAACGCCTCTCCCGTGCGCTCGACCGTGGGCAGCCCGGTGAAGGAGTACTTCAGACCCTGGCTGCCCTTCACCGTCGCGGTGTGGTGCAGGTAGAGCATGCGCTGCTCTTCGACGTAGTTGCGCACGGCCGGGATCTGGTCGAACCCGATGCCACCGATCAGCAGGAACGGGTTCTTCGCCTTGCACGCGCGGGCCGCCTCGACGGCGGGGCCCGGCTGGTAGTTGTCGTTCTCGTACGTGACCGACACCTTGCGCCCGTGGATGCCGCCGGCGTCGTTGACCGCCGACCAGTAGACGTTGAAGTCCTCGTGCGTGGTGTTGAACGCCGCGCCGTAGGTCAGCGCCGCGTGCGCGCACATCGTGATCGACGTGGGTGTGATCCCGATCGTGTCCTCCTTGCCGGAGAACAGCGTCGAGCGCGCCGGCGCCGCGGCGGTGGTGCCGCCACCGCCTCCGCCACCTCCGCCGCCACCGGCGGAGCCGCCGGCGGTCGGGCCACCGCCCGCCGGGGTGCCGGCCGCCGCGCCGCCCCCCGCCGCGCCGCCGGCAGGAGCACTGGCGCCGCCCACCGCCGCGGCCGGCGGCTGACCGGTCACCGCGTCGACGGCGGCCTCGTCCTGCGGCGTCGCCGGGTCGTCCACGACCGCCGTGCCGGCACCGTCGCCGGTGCCGCTGGCGCTCAGCGTGTCGGGCGCGGGCGCGCTGCTGCAGGCTGCCACGGTGGCGACGGCGAGTGCGGCGGCCACGCGAGCGCCGGTGCGCCGGGGCGGTGCGGAGCGGGAGAGCATGGAGCCTCCGGGAGGTGCGGCCCGGCCGAGGTGCGCGGGCTCGGGGTGACGTTCGCCACAGCCAGGCGCGCTCCTCCCGTGCACCCGGGCGAATCGACAACCGGTGCTTGTGGAATCCCCAACGGCCGCTGTCCCCCGCAACGGCTGAGGGTCGCGGCCCGACCCGCCTGCTGGGTGGCAAGCGGGTCGCAACGCGACCCTCAGGCGGGACCGGCCGCCTCGCGGCGGTGCCGGCCTCTAGTACCGGTACATGTCGCTCTTGTACGGGCCGTCGACGTCGACGCCGATGTACTCGGCCTGCTCCTTGGTGAGCCGGGTGAGCTTCACGCCGAGCGCGTCCAGGTGCAGCCGCGCGACCTTCTCGTCGAGGTGCTTGGGCAGCACGTAGACCTGGCGCTCGTACTGGTCGTTCTTGCTGAACAGCTCGATCTGCGCGATCACCTGGTTGGTGAAGCTGTTGCTCATCACGAACGACGGGTGCCCGGTGGCGTTGCCGAGGTTGAGCAGCCGGCCCTCGCTCAGCACGATGACCGTGCGGCCGTCGGGGCGCACCCACTCGTCGACCTGCGGCTTGATGTTCCGGCGCTCGACGCCCTTGCTCTTCGCGAACCCGGCCATGTCGATCTCGTTGTCGAAGTGGCCGATGTTCCCGACGATCGCCTGGTGCTTCATGCGCAGCAGGTGCTCGGCGGTGATGACGTCCTTGTTGCCGGTGGCGGTGATGAAGATGTCCGCGGTCTCGACGACGTCCTCGAGCGTCGTGACCTGGTAGCCCTCCATCGCGGCCTGCAGGGCGTTGATCGGGTCGATCTCGGTGACGATGACGCGCGCGCCCTGGCCACGCAGCGACTCGGCGCAGCCCTTGCCGACGTCGCCGTAGCCGAGCACGACGGCGACCTTGCCGCCGATCATGACGTCGGTGGCGCGGTTGATGCCGTCGATGAGCGAGTGCCGGCAGCCGTAGAGGTTGTCGAACTTCGACTTGGTCACGCTGTCGTTCACGTTGATCGCCGGGAACAGCAGCGAGCCGGCCTTGGCGAACTCGTAGAGCCGCATGACGCCGGTGGTCGTCTCCTCGGTGACGCCCTGGATGCCGGCGGCGATCGTCGTGAACCGGTCCGGCGTGGCCTCGAGCGAGCGGCGCAGCGTCTCGAGGACGACCTGGTACTCCTCGCTGTGCGTCTCGGGGTCGACCGGCGGCACGACGCCCGCCTTCTCGAACTCGACGCCCTTGTGCACGAGCAGCGTCACGTCGCCGCCGTCGTCGAGGATCATGTTCGGGCCGTCAGCGCCCTCGCGCGACCAGTCGAGCGACTGCTCGGTGCACCACCAGTACTCCTCGAGCGTCTCGCCCTTCCAGGCGAAGACCGGGACGCCCTGCGGGTCGTCGACGGTGCCGTGCGGGCCGACGGCGACGGCGGCCGCGGCGTGGTCCTGGGTCGAGAAGATGTTGCAGCTGACCCAGCGCACCTGGGCGCCGAGCTCGACGAGGGTCTCGATGAGGACGGCGGTCTGCACCGTCATGTGCAGCGAGCCGGTGATGCGGGCGCCGGTCAGCGGCTTGCTCTGCCCGTACTCGGCGCGCATGGCCATGAGGCCGGGCATCTCGTGCTCGGCGAGCCGGATCTCCTTGCGGCCGAACTCGGCGAGCGAGAGGTCGGCGACCTTGAAGGGCGGGCGGCGGGACTCGACGGAGTCGGTGAGCTCGGGCACGGGTCTCCTCGTGTGCAGCGTCGGATGATCGCGGGAACCGCTCACCGAGGCTTCGGAGGGACTGCCGCTGCGGGGGCCGGCGCCTGCCGGCCGCCGACCAGGATAACAACGGCGGGCGCGTCGCCCGTCGTGGCGTGCTGCCTGTGGCAGGTTGCCGTCCGTGGACAGCACCGCGATCGCCGAGCTCGTGCACGGGGCGGAGGGGTTCGTGCGCACGCTCGGCCCGCGGATCGTCCGCAGCAGCCGCGAGGAGGTGGTGCTCCGCCTCGACGCCGGCCCGGAGCTGCACAACCACGTCGGCGGACCGCACGCGGCGGCGATCTTCGGGCTCGGCGAGACCTGCGGCCTGGTCGTGCTGCTCGAGGTGTTCGGCGACCTCGTCGAGCAGGGTGCGGTGCCCCTGGTGAAGTCCGCCGAGATCTCCTACGCCGCGGTGGCGAGGGGTCCGCTGCTCGCGACGGCGCACCTGGCCGGGGACCCGGTGACCGCGCGCGCCTCGCTCGGCGAGCGCGGTGTCGCCGTGTTCCCGGTCGAGATCGCCTTCCGCCGCGAGGCGGACGGCGTGCAGACCGCCGCGATGACGGCTCAGATGGCGCTGAAACGGTTCTCCTAGCGCTCGTCGCTCTTCCTGGCGAGCACCTGGTCGAGGGGGGTCTCGACGACGTGGCGGGCGCGCGGCACGAGCACCGTCTCGTGCGTCTCCGGCGACGGCGGGGGCGAGTGGTCCTCGCGCGCGTGCTGCACGAGCTCGGTGCCGTGGCGGAAGCGGAGCCCGCAGAGCGGGCAGTGGACGGTCCCCATCGGACCACCTCCCGGGCGTCGGGTCCTACGGCGCAGTGTGCGCCTGTTCGCCCCGTTCGGGAAGAGCCGGCGGCCCCGTCACCCGGACCGTCACCGGATCGACAGGCACTGCCTCAGCGGGTGATGGCCGCCTTGAGGGCCGTGATCGCGTCGACCGGCGTCGGGTCGATGCCCTGCGCGACGGCGAGGTAGGTGCTCGAGAAGTCGCCGAGCGCCACGAGCCGGGCCAGCCGCTCGAACGGCGCGGCTCCCTCGGCGCGCAGCACCTGCACCGGGACGCCACGCTCGCGCGCCAGCCGCTCGGTGACGTCGGCCCGGCGGGCCACCTGCGGGTGCTCGCCGGTGTCGCGGCCTACCGGCTGGCGTGCCAGCTGAACGAGAACGCCAAGGTGCCGGCCACGTGGGGCGTGCTCCCGGAGGCCAACCACAACCAGGTCGTCGCGCTCGACGGGCCGTTCGCCCGCGGCGCGTCCGA
>DATMJH010000324.1:0-3395 GCA_035554015.1 Mycobacteriales bacterium | reverse complement strand
CGCTGCTCGAGCCCGAGCCGGTCGGCGACGGCGGGCTCGACGAGGCCGACGAGGACAGCGACGACGAGGACGCCCGCGAGGCGGGCGACGAGGGCGGCGACCGGCCGCGCCGCCGCCGCCGGGGGCGGCGCGGTCGTGGGCGCCGCAGCGACGGGGACAGCGGCGGCGAGGAGGCCGACGACAGCGCCGCAGGCGACCGTGCCGCCGCTGACGGCACCGCCGGCGACGCCACGAGCGGCGAGGACGACGGCGAGGACGACGGCGAGGAGAGCGACGACGGCGAGGACACGGCCGGCGGAACGCGCCGCCGCCGTCGCCGCCGTCGCCGCGGGTCCGGTGGCGGCGACGACAGCGACGACGGGGACGCCGTCGTCCACGTCCGCGAGCGGCAGCCGCGCGTGCGGGGCGCCGGCGCCGCCGACGAGGACGGCGTCCGCGGCATCAGCGGGTCGACCCGGATGGCCGCCAAGCGGGTCCGCCGCCAGGAGGGGCGCGACAGCGGCCGCCGCCGTCAGCCGATCCTGTCGGAGGCGGAGTTCCTGGCCCGCCGCGAGTCGGTCGACCGCGTCATGGTCGTGCGGCAGAAGGGTGACCGCACGCAGATAGCCGTGCTGGAGGACGGCGTGCTCGTCGAGCACTACGTGACCCGCACGAGCGCGCAGAGCTTCGCCGGCAACGTGTACCTCGGCCGGGTGCAGAACGTGCTGCCGAGCATGGAGGCCGCGTTCGTCGACATCGGCAAGGGCCGCAACGCCGTGCTCTACGCCGGCGAGGTCAACTGGGCCGGCGTCGGTGGCGGTCAGCGCAAGATCGAGGCGCACCTGACCTCCGGTCAGGAGGTGCTGGTCCAGGTCAGCAAGGAGCCGATCGGCACCAAGGGCGCCCGTCTCACCGGCCAGGTCAGCCTGCCCGGGCGGTACCTGGTCTACGTGCCCGAGGGCTCCATGACCGGCATCAGCCGCAAGCTGCCGGAGAAGGAGCGCGACCGGCTCAAGAGCATCCTCAAGAAGGTGGTGCCGGACGACGCCGGCGTCATCATCCGCACCGCCGCCGAGGGCGCGTCGGAGGAGGAGATCTCCGCCGACGTGCGGCGCCTGCAGGCGCAGTGGGAGGTCATCAGGACCAAGTCCGAGCAGGGCGGGGCACCCAAGCTGCTGCACGCCGAGCCCGACCTCGTCATCCGGGTCATCCGCGACGTCTTCAACGAGGACTTCCGCCGGCTCGTCGTCCAGGGCGACAGCGAGTGGGAGACCATCCGCGACTACGTCGAGTTCGTCGCACCGGACCTCGCCGACCGGCTGTCGCGGCACACCGCCGAGACCGACGTGTTCGCCGAGCACCGCATCGACGAGCAGATCGCCAAGGCGCTGGACCGCAAGGTGTACCTGCCGAGCGGCGGGTCGCTGGTCATCGACCGCACCGAGGCGATGGTCGTCATCGACGTCAACACCGGCAAGTACGTCGGCAAGGGCGGCAACCTCGAGGAGACGGTCACCCGCAACAACCTCGAGGCGGCCGAGGAGATCGCCCGGCAGCTGCGGCTGCGCGACCTCGGCGGGATCATCGTCGTCGACTTCATCGACATGGTGCTCGAGAGCAACCGCGACCTGGTGGTGCGTCGACTCGTCGAGTGCATGGCGCGCGACCGCACGAAGCACCAGGTGGCCGAGGTGACGTCCCTGGGGCTGGTGCAGATGACGCGCAAGCGCGTCGGGCAGGGCCTGCTCGAGTCGTTCAGCGAGCCGTGCGACCGCTGCAACGGCCGGGGCGTGCTCGTGAGCAGCGAGCCGGTCGACGCGCCGCGCGGCGGCGGGGGCGGCGACGAGCGCCGTGACCGCGGCCGCGGCCGCAAGAAGGACGACGCCACCAAGGACGGCGTCGCCAGGGACGGCGCGAAGAAGGACACGGCGAAGAAGGACCCGGCGAAGAAGGACACGAAGAAGGGCACGAGCAAGGACTCGGCGAGCGGGGACACGCCGAGCAAGGACGAGTCGAAGAAGGACGCGGCGACCGTCGCCGAGCCGGACGCCGGCCCGGCTGCCGGCGGCTCGCCGCGCGGCGACGCGCGGGACGGTGGCGAGAGTCCGGTGCCGACGACGGCGCGGCGACGTCGGTCCGGTCGCAGCAGCGGCGCTGCCACGGCTGCGCCCGAGGACGAGCTGGCGGAGCTGCTCGGCGGGTCGACGGACCGGCCCGACGCCGCTCAGCCGCCGCCGGCGGTGACCGGCCCGGAGCCGCAGGACGCACCCGCGGGCCGGCCGGCCGTCGTCGCCGAGCGGCCGGACGCCCCCGCGACCGAGCCGACGTCGGCGCCGGACGAGCCGCCGGTCGCCGACGCCCCAGGGCCCCGACGCCGCCGCCGGGCGACGAGCCGGCCGGCCGGTCCGCCGATGGTCCCGTAGCCCTCGCCGCACCCCGACCGCGCAGGGCTCCCGCCGGACGTTCGACGGCCCTGCGCGGGTCCGGTAGTCTCTGCCCGTCGCGTGCCCGCACGCGCCGCTTCGCCGCGCCCGCCACGACCACCCTGTCGTGGCACCGCCGGCCCCGAACCGTTCGAGGAGTCCTCCCGTGTACGCCATCGTCAAGACCGGCGGCAAGCAGTACAAGGTCGCCGTCGGTGACGTCGTCGAGGTCGAGAAGGTGCCCGGCGCCGTGGGTGACACGGTCGCGCTGCCGGCGCTGCTCGTCGTCGACGGCTCGGACGTCACCACCGACGCCGAGGCGCTCGCGAAGACCTCGGTCAGCGGTGAGGTCGTGGCCCACACCAAGGGCCCGAAGATCCGCATCATGAACTACAAGAACAAGACCGGGTACAAGCGCCGCATGGGTCACCGCCAGGCCCTCACGCAGGTGCGCGTCACCGACATCTCGACCGCGAAGAAGGGCTGACCGATGGCGCACAAGAAGGGCGCGAGCTCCTCGCGCAACGGTCGCGACTCCAACGCGCAGTACCTCGGCGTCAAGCGCTTCGGCGGCCAGGTCGTCAAGGCCGGCGAGATCCTCGTCCGCCAGCGCAGCACCCACTTCCACCCCGGCACGGGTGTCGGCCGCGGTGGCGACGACACGCTGTTCGCGCTCGAGGCCGGCGCCGTCCAGTTCGGCAAGAAGCGCGACCGCAAGACCGTGAGCATCGTCCCGGTCGGCTAGCCGACCACACACCCACGACAGGGCGGGCCGGCACCAGCCGGACCCGCCCTCCGTGCTTCCTGGAGACCGCCGTGACCACCTTCGTCGACCGCGTCGTGCTGCACGCCGCCGCGGGCAACGGCGGGCACGGCGTCGCGTCGGTGCACCGCGAGAAGTTCAAGCCGCTGGGCGGCCCCGACGGCGGCGACGGCGGCCACGGCGGCGACGTCGTGCTCGTCGTCGACCACAACGTCACGACGCTGCTGGAC
>DATMJH010000323.1:0-5165 GCA_035554015.1 Mycobacteriales bacterium | reverse complement strand
GGCTCGGTCCGCTCGCCGACCCGGGCGTACAGCGCGCGGACGGCGTCGGCGTGCGGCGCGAGGTCGGGCACGACCTCCAGCGCGCGCTCGAAGCGCTCGACGAGCTGCTGCGCGGCGGCGCGCGACTCGTCGGCGCCGGCGGTGCCGGAGGGGAGCACCTGCGCGAGCAGCGCGTGCACCTCCGCCGTCGAGGCGGTGCCCGAGCTGGCACCCCACGTCGACGCCGTCCGGGCGGTGTACGCGCAGGTGGCCGAGCGCACCGACCCGGTGCCGGTGCAGCGCGTCCACGGCGACTACCACCTCGGGCAGGTGCTGCGCACGCAGCGCGGCTGGGTCCTGCTCGACTTCGAGGGCGAGCCGGCTCGTCCGCTCGCGGAGCGGACGGCGTTGATGAGCCCGCTGCGCGACGTCGCCGGCATGCTGCGCTCCTACGACTACGCGGCACGGCACCTGCTCGCCGAGCGCAGGGAGGTGGGCGCCGGCGTCCCGCAGCTGGCGTACCGGGCGGCCGAGTGGGCCGCCCGCAACCGAGACGCCTTCTGCGACGGCTACGCCACCGCAGGTGGCTCGGACCCGCGCGAGGAGCCCCTGCTGCTGCGGGCGTTCGAGCTCGACAAGGCCGTCTACGAGGTGGTCTACGAAGCGCGCAACCGGCCGTCCTGGCTGCCCATCCCGCTCGGCAGCATCGAGCGACTGCTCTCCGACCCGAAGGGCGAACAGTGAGCGACACGCCGAAGACCCCCCGCAAGAGCACCGCCCGCAAGAAGGCCGCCGAGGCGACGGCGCCGGTGGTCGCGGACGCCGAGAGCACCACCCCGACCACCGGCGCGACGTCCCCCGTGCGGAAGGCGGCCACGACCGCCAGGAAGGAAGCCACGAAGGCCGCCAAGAAGGCGGCCGGCAAGGCGAGCGAGAAGGTGGCCGGCGCGGTCGACGCCGTCCGCGGCGACGACCTGACGCCGTCGGCCGAGGAGCTCGAGCGCCTCGTCGGCGGCGCGCACCACGACCCGCACGGGCTGCTGGGTGCGCACCTGGTCGGCGATGGGGCCGACGGCCGCGTGGTGCTGCGCACGCTGCGCCCGGACGCCGAGCGGGTGGTGGCGCACGTCGGCGACGAGCAGGTCGAGCTGCAGCACCTGCACGCAGGTGTGTGGCAGGCGGTGCTGGACCGCTCGGACGTCCCGCACTACGGCCTCGCCGTCACCTACGCGGGCCAGACGTACCCGGCCGACGAGCCGTACCGGTACCTGCCGACCCTCGGCGAGATGGACCTGCACCTTATCGGGGAGGGCCGGCACGAGCAGCTGTGGACGGTGCTCGGCGCGCACGTGCGCCGCTACGACTCCCCCGGCGGCGAGGTCACCGGCACGTCCTTCGCGGTGTGGGCGCCCAGTGCGCGCGGCGTGCGCGTCATGGGCGACTTCAACAGCTGGGACGGGCGTGCGCACCCGATGCGATCGCTGGGCTCGAGCGGCGTCTGGGAGCTGTTCGTGCCCGGCGTCGGTGCCGGCGCGCACTACAAGTTCCAGATCCTCGGCGCCGACTCCGTGTGGCGCGAGAAGGCCGACCCGATGGCCCGCCGCACCGAGGTCCCACCGCTGACCGCGAGCGTCGTCGACGAGTCCGACTACACCTGGAACGACACCCAGTGGCTCGAGCAGCGCGCGGCGCAGCCGGCCCACGCGCGGCCGATGAGCATCTACGAGGTGCACGTGGGCTCCTGGCGGCAGGGCCTGTCGTACAAGGAGCTCGCCGACCAGCTGGTGGAGTACGTCACGTGGCTGGGCTACACGCACGTGGAGCTCCTGCCGGTCGCCGAGCACCCGTTCGGCGGGTCGTGGGGGTACCAGGTCACGTCGTACTTCGCGCCCACCGCCCGGTTCGGGTCGCCCGACGAGTTCCGGTACCTCGTCGACCGGCTGCACCAGGCCGGCATCGGTGTGATCGTCGACTGGGTGCCGGCGCACTTCCCCAAGGACGAGTGGGCGCTGGCCCGGTTCGACGGCACGCCGCTGTACGAGCACGCCGACCCGCGCCGTGGCGAGCAGATGGACTGGGGCACGCTCGTCTTCGACTTCGGACGGCGAGAGGTGCGCAACTTCCTCGTGGCCAACGCCGTGTACTGGCTCGAGGAGTTCCACATCGACGGGCTGCGGGTCGACGCCGTCGCCTCGATGCTCTACCTGGACTACTCGCGCAAGGAGGGCGAGTGGCTGCCGAACCAGTACGGCGGCCGGGAGAACCTCGACGCGGTCGCGTTCCTGCAGGAGATGAACGCCACCGTCTACAAGCGGGTGCCAGGCGTCGTCACGATCGCGGAGGAGTCGACGGCCTGGCCGGGCGTCTCGCGGCCGACCCACCTCGGCGGACTCGGGTTCGGCTTCAAGTGGAACATGGGGTGGATGCACGACTCGCTGGACTACGTGTCGCGCGAGCCGATCTACCGCGGCTACCACCACCACCAGATGACGTTCTCGATGGTGTACGCGTACTCCGAGAACTACGTGCTGCCGATCAGCCACGACGAGGTCGTGCACGGCAAGGGGTCGCTGCTGCGCAAGATGCCGGGCGACCGCTGGCAGCAGCTGGCGAACGTGCGCGCCTACCTCGCCTTCATGTGGGCGCATCCGGGCAAGCAGCTGCTGTTCATGGGCAGCGAGTTCGCTCAGGAGTCCGAGTGGAGCGAGTCGCGGTCGCTGGACTGGTGGCTGCTCGACCTGCCGGACCACCGCGGCGTCGCGCTCCTGGTCCAGGCGATGAATGACGTCTACAAGCGCACGCCGGCGCTCTGGACGCAGGACCACGAGCAGGCCGGGTTCGCCTGGATCGACGCCAATGACGCCAACGGCAACGTCTTCTCCTTCCTGCGCTTCGGCAGCGACGGGTCGGCCGTGGCCTGCATCGCCAACTTCGCGGCCATCCCGCACGACGGCTACCGCCTCGGGCTGCCGTGGGGCGGCAGCTGGCGCGAGGTGCTCAACACCGACGCCGAGGGCTACGCCGGCAGCGGCGTCGGCAACCTCGGTGCCGTCGAGGCGAGTGACGACGGCTGGCACGGGCAGCCGGCGTCCGCGCTGCTGCGGGTGCCGCCGCTGGGCACCGTGTGGCTGCACAGCGACGGCCCGGGACGCTGACCTAGGGTCGGGCCTCACCGGCGAGGAGGAGGTCCACCGTGCCGCAGCTCGACCTCGAGCACGACCCCCGCGAGTGCGGTGTCGACCCCGACCGCATGGCGCGGGTCGACCGCCACCTCGCGCGATACGTCGACGACGCCCGGCTGGCCGGGTGGCAGCTGCTCGTGACGCGGCGCGGCCGAGCAGTGCACTCGTCGGTCCACGGTCGCCGCGATCTCGAGCGCGACCTGCCCGTCGAGCCGGACACGCTGTGGCGCATCTACTCGATGACCAAGCCGGTCACCTCGGTCGTGGCCATGCAGCTGTACGAGGAGGGCGCCTTCCGGCTGCAGGACGAGGTGAGCCGGTACGTGCCGGCCTTCGAGAGCATGCGGGTGCTCACCGGCGGCAACGTCGACGTGCCGAAGACCGTGCCCGCCGTCGAGCCGGTGCGCATGTGGCACCTGCTCACGCACACGGCCGGGCTGTCGTACGCCTTCACCCGGTCGAGCCTGCTGGACGACCTGTACGCGAGGACGGGCGCGGACCCGCTCGTGTCGCCGGGCGACACGCTCGAGCAGATGGTCGACCGCTGGGCCGCGCTGCCCCTGCTGTTCGAGCCCGGGTCTGGCTGGAACTACTCCGTCGCCACGGACGTGCTCGGGCGCGTCGTCGAGGTGCTCACCGGCTCCTCGCTCGACGAGGCATTCGCGCAGCGCGTGCTGGGACCGCTGGGCATGGAGCAGACGCGGTGGTGGGTGGACGAGGTGGACGCGCCCCGGCTGGCCGCGCTGTACACGCCGGATCCGGGGACCGGCTCGGCGTCGCGGCACGACGTGCTCGGCCGGGTCGCGCTGTCGGCTCCCGCGCTGCACTCGGGCGGCGGCGGCCTGATCTCCACCGCGGCGGACTACGCCCGGTTCACGGCGATGCTGCTCGGCCGGGGCGAGCTCGACGGCGTGCGCGTCATCGGGAGCCGGACGCTCGACTACATGGGCCGCAACCACCTGCCCGGCGGCGCGACGCTCGCGACGCTCGGCCGCGGGCAGTTCGCGGAGGTGGCCTACGAGGGCGTCGGGTTCGGGCTCGGGTTCTCGGTGTCGGTCGACCCGGTGGCGACCAAGGTGACGGCGACACCCGGCGAGCTGGCCTGGGGGGGCCTGGCGTCGACCGCGTTCTGGGTCGACCGCGCGGAGGACCTCGCCGTGCACTTCTTCACCCAGTTCGTGCCGTCGAGCACCTACCCCGTGCGCACGGAGCTGCGGCAGCTCGTCTACGCGGCGCTGGTCGACTGACGGGTCGTCACCGCCGGACGCCCGGCAACCAGGCGGGGCGCGGCGCCGGCACCGGCAGCGGCGGCGCGGTCACCGTGGTCTCGAGCACCCGGCCGTCCCGCACCAGGCACACGTGCACGGCGCAGAAGCGGCCGCGGTACAGCGACGTGCCCTCGACGTCGAGCACGACCAGCTCGCCGTGCTGGTGCCACCTGACGGGAGCCTGCGCCACCTGCCGCTCGTCGTAGAGCCGAGAGAGCACGGCCACCGCCTCGTCGGCGCCGTGCAGCTCGAGCGCGAGGCTCGGGATCCGGTGCACGTACTCGCCCTGCTCACCGTCCACCAGCAGGTCGCGCATCGGGCCCCAGTCGCCGGCGTTGGCGGCCTCGTAGGCCGCCACCAGCTCGGCGTCGTCGATGCCGGTGACCGGCCCGGGCAGCGGGTTGCGGGTGCGCAGGTTCGACATCGCGGGCCCCTCGAGCGGTGAGAGCCGCCGGTCGGGCGGCCGTGCCCGGCACGTTACGCCGCTCGTCACACCCGCACAGCGTTTCGCCGCGCCCGGGACGGCGACACCCCGTCGGTGGACCTCCCTGACCTGATGTTCGCCGTGGTGGGCGTCGGTGCCCTGCTCGCCTCGCTGCTGCCGCGCGTGCTCGAGGGCCGGCCGTTCTCCCTGCCCCTGGTCTTCCTGGCGCTCGGGCTGCTGCTCGGCGCCCTCCCGCTGCCGCTCGACGCGTCGCCGTCGGGCCACAGCACCTTCCTCGAACACTTCACCGAG
>DATMJH010000322.1:0-5364 GCA_035554015.1 Mycobacteriales bacterium | reverse complement strand
GCTCCGGGTCCTGCACCTGCGCGGCGGCCGCTCGGCCGGCTGCGAAGGACGCGGCCGCCGCGGCGTCGAGCGAGTCCTGCAGCGCCGACAGGTCGGCGCGCGGCACCTCGACGCGGGCCGCCGCGGCGTTCGCCGCCGCGCGCACGCCGCGGTCCTCCATCTCGCGGATCGCGGCGATCGTCGTGCCGCCCGGCGAGGTCACCGCCTCGCGCAGCACCACCGGGTGCTCGCCGCTCTCGCGCAGCATCCGGGCCGAGCCGACCGCCGTCTGCACGATGAGCTCGGCGGCCACGGTGCGCGGCAGCCCGAGCAGGATGCCGGCGTCGATCATCGCCTCGACGAGGTAGAAGAAGTACGCCGGGCCGCTGCCCGACAGCGCGGTGACGGCGTCCTGCTGCGACTCCGGCACCCGCACCACCTTGCCGACGTGCGAGAGCAGCTCCTCCACCAGCGCCAGGTGCTCGGCACCGGCGTGCGAGCCCGCGGACACCGCCGACATCGCCTCGTCGACGAACACCGGCGTGTTCGTCATGACGCGCACCACCGGCGTGCCGCCCGGCAGCGCCCCCTCGACCAGCGACGTCGTGATGCCGGCCGCCATCGACACCACGAGGGTCCCCGGCCGCACCGAGGACGCCACCTCGCCCAGCAGCGCCACCATGTCCTGCGGCTTCACCGCCAGCAGGACGACGTCGGCCTGCGCCACCGCCTCGGCCGGCGACGCCGTCCGCACGCCGTAGCGCTGCGCGATCTCGGCGGCGCGCTCCGGGTGCTTCTCGGCACCCACGAGCGACGCTGCCGGCGTGCCGGCGCGGATCAGCCCCGACAGCAGGGCCTCCCCCAGCTTGCCGACCCCGAGCAGCGCGATGGTGCCGGTCATGACCGCGTCGCCAGCGCGCGCAGGAAGAAGGACACGTTCGCCGGGCGCTCGGCCAGCCGGCGCATGAGGTAGCCGTACCACTCGGTGCCGTAGGGCACGTAGACGCGCACCGTCTTCCCCTCCCCGGCCAGCCGCCGCTGCTCGTTCGGCCGGACGCCGTAGAGCATCTGGAACTCGTAGCTGTCGTCGGTGCGCGGACCGGTGAGCGACTGCGCGACGGCGATCAGCCGCGGGTCGTGCGTGGCGAGCATCGGGTAGCCCTCGCCGGCGAACAGCACCTTCATGCACCGCACGTAGCTGCGGTCGACCTCCGACGCCGTCTGGAACGCCACCGTCTCGGGCTCCTTGTAGGCGCCCTTGCACAGCCGCACCCGCGAGCCGGCGTGCGCGAGGTCGCGGCAGTCGCCCTCGGTGCGGCGCAGGTACGACTGCAGCACCGCCCCGGTCGACGGGAAGTCCTGGCGCAGCGCGCGCAGGATGCCCAGCGTCGAGTCGGTGGTGGTGTGGTCCTCCATGTCGAGGGTGACCGTCGTGCCGGCGTCGCGCGCCGCCCGGCAGATGGTGGCGGCGTGGTCGAGCGCCATCGCCTCGTCGATGGCCTGGCCGACGGCGGTGAGCTTCACCGACACCTCGCACCGGCCGCCCTGCGTGAGGCCGACGTCGGACAGCCGGGTCAGCACCTCGCAGTAGTCGTGCACGGTCGCGGCCGCCTGGTCGCGGTCGAGCACGTCCTCGCCGAGCCGGTCGAGGGTGACCGTCAGGCCGTCGGTCTCGAGCTCGCGCGCCGCCCGCACGGCGTCGTCCACCCCCTCGCCGGCGACGAAGCGCGCGACGACGCCGCGGCTGACCGGCGCACCGGCGACCAGGTCGCGCACGCGGTGGTTGCGCGACGCCGCGAGGATGGTCCGCCGGAGCACGCCAGCAGACTGCCATGGACGGGAGGGCGCGGTGCACGACGTCGTCGTGGTGGGCTACGGCCCGGTCGGTGCGCTGCTCGCCGTCCGGCTCGCCACGGCGGGCCTCGACGTCGTCGTCGTCGAGCGCGAGCCGGAGCCCTACCCGCTGCCGCGGGGCGTGGCCGCCGACGGCGAGGTGCTCGAGCTGCTCGAGCGCGCGGTGCCGGGCAGCACCGCGGGGTTCCTGCGCGACCCGGAGGTGCGCTTCCTCGGTGCCGACGCCCGCGAGCTCGGCCGGCTGCGCTTCCCCGTGCCGGGGCTGGCGTTCTTCCGCCAGCCGGTGCTCGAGCACCGGTTGCGCGCCGCGGCCGGCGCGCTCGGCGTCGAGGTGCGGCTCGGCGCCGCGCTGCGCCGGCTCGAGCAGGTCGACGACGCCGTCACCGCGGTGCTGGACGGCGGGACCCTGCGCGCCCGCTGGCTCGTCGGCTGCGACGGCGCGTCGTCGACGGTGCGACGGCTCTCCGGCGCGGGCTGGCGGGGCCGTGACCTGCCGCAGCGCTGGCTGGTGTGCGACGTCGTCGGGCCGCCGGTGCGCGAGCGGCAGCTGTTCACCTACACCTGCGACCCGGCGCTGCCGCAGGTCGACCTGCCGCTGCCCGGCGGCCACCGGTGGGAGTGGCTGCTGCGCGGGCCGACGCCGGAGGACCCCGTGGCCACCGCCGAGCGGCTGCTGCGCCGCGACACCGACGTCGCCGTCGAGGTCGTGCGCGCCGTCGAGTACCGCTTCGCCGCCCGGCGAGCGGCGAGGTGGCGCACCGGCCGGGTGCTGCTCGCGGGCGACGCCGCGCACACCCTGCCGCCGTTCGCCGGCCAGGGCCTGGGCGCCGGGCTGCGCGACGCCTGGGCGCTGGCCGCGCTGCTGGCGCGCGGCGACCTCGACCGCTACCAGGCGCTGCGCGAGCCGCACCTGCGTCGGATGACCGCGCTCTCGCTGTTCCTCGGCGGCGTGCTCCAGACCCGCTCGCCGTCCGCAGCGGGGGCCCGGGACGCACTGCTGCGCAGCGCTTTCCGCGCCCCGGCGCTGGGCCCGTGGCTGCGGCGGGGCGGCCCGCGGCCCGAGCGCAGCGGCGTCCTCGAGCTGTAGGCCGGAGACAACGCCGGTGCCGCGCCGGACGTTTCGGCGGCGTCACCCGGGTGATCACGGACGCCGTGTCCGACAGCGATGTCCGTGAGCACCTGGCCGAGGCCGTGCAGCAGCGCGGCTGGCGCGTCGCGTCAGCCGAGTCGGTGACGGCCGGGCTCGTCGCCGACCAGCTCGCCCAGGCACCGTCGGCGAGCGACTGGTTCCTCGGCGGCGTCGTCGCCTACGCCACCGAGGTCAAGCAGCGGCTGCTCGACGTCGCGCCTGGGCCGGTGGTGAACGCCGAGACCGCCGAGCAGATGGCGCGCGGCGTCGCGCGCCTGCTGGAGGCGCAGGTGGCCGTCGCGACCACGGGCGTCGGCGGACCGGATCCCGAGGAGGGCGAGCCGGCCGGCACGGTGTGGGTCGGCGTCTACGTCGACGGGATGGTCACGACGTACCGGCTCGACGTGCCGGGCGACCCGGAGGACGTCTGCACCGGCGCGGCGGAGCAGGCGGTCCGGCTGCTCGAGCAGCAGCTGCGCGGCTGAGTCAGCCCCGCGCCCACCCGACGACGACCTGCGCGAGCTCGACGCCGCGGTCCTCCTGGAGGAAGTGGCCGCCGCCGCGGATGGTGGTGTGCGGCTGGTCCTTCGCCCCCGGGATGTGCTGCTGCAGGTAGCGCTCGCCGCCGCGCGTGATGGGGTCCTCGTCGCTGAACGCGGTCAGGAACGGCGTCTCGAGGGTGCGCAGCACCTGCCAGGCCCGCTGGTTGTCCGGCGTCGCGGGGTCGTCGAGGGTCTGCGGGATGAGCGAGGGGAACCGGCGGGCGCCGGCCTTGAAGTCGGCGGTCGGGAACGGCGCGTCGTAGGCGGCGACGACGTCGTCGGGCAGCTGCTCCGCGCACCCGGCGCTGACCAGGAAGCCGATCGGCAGGTCGGGCGTGCGCTGCACGAAGTCGTGGAACCGCCACCACGCGTCGGGCAGCCGGACGGTGCCGTCGGGCAGCCCGGTGTTCGCGGCGACGACGCGGGCGAAGCGGTCGGGGTGCTCGGCGAGCAGCCGCAGGCCGATGAGCCCGCCCCAGTCCTGGCAGACCAGCACGACGTCGCGCAGGTCGAGCTCGTCGAACAGGACCGAGCGCATCCACTCCACGTGCCGGGCGTAGGTGTAGTCGTCGTCGCGCACCGGCTTGTCCGACCGGCCGAACCCGACGAGGTCGGGGGCGACGACCCGGAAGCCGGCGTCGAGCAGGACCGGCACCATCTTGCGGTAGAGGTAGCTCCAGCTCGGCTCGCCGTGCAGCAGCAGCACCGGCTGGGCGTCTCGCGGCCCCTCGTCGAGCACCGCGACGCGCAGGCCGTCGGAGGTGGTGGCGTAGCGCGGCTGCCACGGGTAGCCGGGCAGGTTCGCGAAGCGGTCGTCGGGCGTGCGCAGGGTCTCCACGACGTGCATGCAACCCGACGTCCGCCCCGGCCTGCGTGCCGGGTGGCCACCTGGGCGGACGTCAGCGAAGCTCGCAGGGCCGGACGTCCGCCCCGGCCTGCGTGCCGGGTGGCCACCTGGGCGGACGTCAGCGGACGGCGACGACCAGCCGCACCGTGAACGGCTCGACGATGCGCCCGTCCGGGAACGCCTCGGCCAGCGACGCCCGCTCGGCCGCGAGGAAGGCGGCGAGGTCCGGCACCGCCTGCACGTACGACCGTGACCGCAGCCAGCGCTCGTACGTGGGCCAGTCGAGCGTGCGCGACCACGACGCCGTCGTCGTGCGCACGTCGACGAACGCGTCGCGCAGCTCGTCGTCGTACGCACGGGTGCGGTAGCCGCGGCTGTAGCCGGGCGACGCCGCTTCCAACCGCGCCTGCTGCGCCTCGTACCAGGGCTCCCCGTCGGCCGCGACGTCGTTCCACCACACGGCGAGCCGGCCACCCGGCCGCAGCACGCGACGCACGGAGGCGACGGCACGCGGCACGTCGACCCAGTGCCACATCTGCGCACCGCAGACGACGTCGAAGGACGCCGCGGCGAACGGCAGCGCCTCGGCCCGCGCCACGGCGACCGGCACGGCGGGGTGCTTGGCGTGCAGCCGGCCGAGCATCCGCGGCCCGAGGTCGGTCGCGACGACGTCCGCCCCCGCAGCGAGCAGCCCGGCCGTGGCCAGGCCCGTGCCGGCGCCGAGCTCGAGCACCCGGCGGCCGGCCAGCGGTGCCAGCTCCTCGAACAACGCCGGCGGGTACGACGGACGCGCGGCGTCGTAGTCGTCGACCAGCGCCTCGAAGGCGGTGGCCCGCTCCGGGGCCAGTGCGTCCGAGCGGTCCGGCGGCGGCGGTGTGCCAGGACGCGGACGCAAGGGAGGGTGTCAGCGGGGGCGGACGGCGGCGGAGACGTCGGTCGCGGGGGCGGCCAGGTTCAGCCGGGTGAACGCCAGCGCGTCGGCCAGGTCAGCCTCGCGCTCGGCGCGGTCAGCC
>DATMJH010000321.1:0-8686 GCA_035554015.1 Mycobacteriales bacterium | reverse complement strand
CGCGTGGCAGTGGGGCAAGGCGGCGTCGGGCGTCGGCAGCTGGCAGAACTACGGGTACGCGGTGCAGTGGTGGCTGTTCGGCTGCTTCGCGGTGTTCCTCTACGTCAAGCTCGTGCTCGACGAGCTGGACCCCACGCGCACCGAGCGGGAGGAGCCCGACGTGCCGCCGCTCGTCCAGCGTCAGGCGCCGCCGCCCGCCGAGGACGACGACGACGAGCTGGCCGCCTACAACCGCTACCTGCGCAGCCTGCACGAGCGGAGCGGCGGGTGACCGGTTCGCTCCAGCGCTACCGCGTCATGGCGGTGGTGGTCAGCATCGCGCTGTTCGTGCTGCTGTTCGGCATGGTGCTGCGCTACGGCTTCGGCAACGAGCACTTCTCCGAGGTCTACAGCCCGATCCACGGCGCGCTGTACATGGTCTACCTGGTCGTCGTCGTCGACCTCTCCCGCCGCGCGGGGTGGTCGCTGACGCGCACCGTCGGCGTCATGGTGGCCGGGGCGGTGCCGGTCGTGTCGTACCTCGTCGAGCGGCGCGTGGTGCACGAGGAGCAGGCGCGCACCCGAGGCTGACGGTCAGCCTCCGATGGCCTCGGGCCGGATGTTCGCCAGCCGCACCTCGCCGCGGGCGACCAGCCGGCCCTGCTCGTCCGTGACCGACACCTGCCACAGCTGCTGCGTGCGGCCGCGGTGGACCGGAGTCGCCTCGACGTCGAGCACGCCCGCACGGACCGCGCGCAGGAAGTTCGTGTGGTTGGACACGCCGACGACGTGCCCGCTGCCACCGGACCGGTCGGCGAACCACAGCGCCGCGCCGACGCTGGCCGTCGTCTCGACGACGGTGGCGTAGACGCCGCCGTGGACGATGCCGTACGGCTGGTGCAGGTGCGGCGCGACCGGCAGCCGGCCGGACACCCGGTCGCCGTCGGCGGACACCACCTCCAGGCCGACGACCTGGTCGAACCCGCTGGCGACCTGCTCGTCCACGTGCACCTCCGGCTCTCGCGGTGCCAGCACGCTAGCCAGCCGACGAAGTGGTCGCGCTCCGCCGCGGGTTCGGCTGCTGTCCGCGAGCAGGTGGAGTGCCTGGCCGACGTCGCGCAGGCGCTCGCCCACGGGGTCGGAGGAGCAGCTCTGGGCCACCGCCACCCCGCACCCCCGCCTGGCCGCCCGCGGCTCGATCTAGGGTCGTGCGCATGTCCACCGCACGGGTACGCGTGTCCGACTCGATCGAGCTGGCCTACGAGAGGTTCGGCGACTCCGCCGACCCGGCGATCGTCCTCGTCATGGGCCTCGGCACGCAGATGATCGCGTGGCCGGACGAGCTCTGCGAGGACCTCGCCGGTCGCGGGTTCTCCGTCGTCCGCTTCGACAACCGCGACGTCGGCGAGAGCACCCACCTGACCGGGGTGCGCGCGCCCCGCCTCGTCGAGATCCTCTCGCGCCGCAAGCCGCCGCCCTACACGGTCGACGACATGGCGGCCGACGTCGTCGGCCTGCTCGACGCGCTGCACCTCGATCGGGTCCACCTCGTGGGAGCGTCGCTCGGTGGCTTCATCGCCCAGACCGTCGCCCTGCAGGCGCCGGAGCGGCTGCACAGCCTGACGCTCATGATGACCTCGACCGGCTCGCGCCGGGTCGGGCAGGCCGACGCCCGGCTGCTCGGCCGGCTGCTGCGCGGGCGCGTGGTCCGGAACCGCGAGGAGGCGATGGACGCCGTCGTCGAGACCTTCCGCGTCATCGGCTCGCAGGGGTACGCGCTCGACGAGGAGCGCCTGCGCGACGTCGGGGGCCGCAGCTTCGACCGCGGCTACGACCGCGCCGGCTACCTGCGGCAGCTGTCGGCGGCGACGGCGCAGCGCAACCGCACGGAGGGGCTGCGCGAGCTCGACCTGCCCACGCTCGTCATGCACGGGTTCAGCGACCGGCTCGTGCGTCCCAGCGGCGGCCTGGCCCTGGCCCGGGCGATCCCGCGGGCGCGCTTCGTCGGCTTCAACGGGATGGGGCACGACCTGCCGCGGCCGCTCTGGCCGGAGTTCGCCGACCACATCACCGCGATCGCGCGCCGTGCGCAGTCGCCGCGGGACGAGCCGGCCCGGCTGGCCTGACGCCGCTCCGGCCGCGCCGCGGCGGCGTCAGCGCCGGGCGCGGTCGAGGTCGATGACCGCCGCTGAGTCGGGCCGCCCGGCCGCCCGGTGAGCGCGCTTGCGCTCGTACATCGCGGCGTCGGCGGCGCGCAGGACGTCGCCGGTGGAGGTCGGACCGACCGCGAGCGCGAACCCGCACGACGCCGTGAGCTGCACGCGGCCGGTCGACAGCCGGTAGGGGAGCGCGAGGGCCTGCTCCACCCGGGTCACCAGGGAGGTGAGCGCCTCGGCGTCGGCGTCGCGCACGACGAGCACGAACTCGTCGCCGCCGAGCCTGCCGACGACGTCGGTCGGGCGCACGAGCGCGACCAGCCGACACGCCACCTCCTGCAGCAGCTCGTCGCCCGCGGCGTGGCCGTGGGTGTCGTTGACGGCCTTGAAGGCGTCGAGGTCGAGCAGCACGACGCCGGCCGGCTCGCTGCGGCCCACCAGGCTGCCGAGCACCCGGAACAGCCCGGCCCGGTTCGCGGCGCCGGTCAGGGTGTCGGTGTCGGCGAGCCGCGCCAGCGTGCCGAGGGCCGCGGCGCGCTCCTCGAGTAGGTCGTCGCGCAGGCGCGCGTCGTCGTGCCGAGCCGCGTGCAGGCCGGCGTGCCGGCACAGCAGCTCGAGCAGCCCGCGCTCGGTCGCGCCGGGCGGCTGCGTCAGCGCCAGCACGCCGATGACGCCCTCGAGGCTCGGCAGCGGCATCAGGTGCACCGGGCCCAGCGCGCTCACGACGCCGTCGGACCGGTCCTGGCACGCCGCGGCGGCCCCGTCGCGGCGGACGGTGTCGCACGCAGGGGAGAGGCCGACCGCGAGCCCGCCGCTCGGCCCGGCACCGTGGTCGCCGCTGCGGGCGGTGCCGGCGCCGGCGCTGTGGGCGGCACTGCGCCACCCTCCTTCGAGAGGCAGCAGCGCCACCGCGCGGCTCCCCGTCAGCGCCGCAGCCGCACCCACCAGCGCGGCGAGCGCAGCGCCCTCGCTGCGGTCACCGTCCATCGCGCGCGCGGACTCGACCGCGACGGCGACCGGGTCAGGCGCCGACATCGTGCTGCAGCCGGTCCCCGGGACGGGCCGTCACCGGCAGCAGCTCGAACCACGTCGTCGTGCCGCCGCGGCCGGCCTCCCGCTGCGTGCCCCAGCCCGCCGCCAGCAGCTCCACGACGTGCTGGCCGGTGGCCGGCGAGGCGCGCGTCGGCCGGGTGTCCGACGGGCTGCCGACCGTCGTCACCTCCACGCGCAGCCGGGTGCCCGAGTCCTCGACGCGCACCACCAGACCGGTCCGCGCCTGCAGCATCGCGCTCGTGACGACCTCCGAGAGCAGCAAGCGCGCCACGTCGGCGTCGTACCGCGACGCCGGGCCGAGCACGTCGGCGAGCCACCGGCGGGCGAGCGGGACGCTGCGCGGCGCGGTGTCCAGCGCGATCTCGACACCACCCATGACGCCCCCCAACTCCGGTCCCCCGGGCAGGGGGGCCGACGGTGGAGACGGTGCATCGCCCGGTCGGGTGAAGCAATCACCCGTCCGGGCCATGACAGCTGGTGCGATCTGACCAACCAGTCCGTCGTACCGCCGGCGGACCGGCGACGTCCGGGCCTGCCGGTCACGGCTGCGGCGTCGTGCCGAGCGGCCCCGGGTGGGGGGACGCGGCGAGCGCGAGGGTGAGCCGCAGCACCTCCTGGGGGTCGGTGAGGCGGTCGCCGAACAGCTCGCGCAGCTGGGTCATCCGGTACCGGATGGTCTGCGGGTGGACGTGCAGGCTGCGCGCGACGTCGTCGCGCCGACCGTGGTGGAGCAGCCAGGCCCGCAGCGTCTCGACCAGCCGCTGGGCGGCTGCTGGGCGGACACCCGCCAGCGGTGCCAGTGCGGCCGCGCGCAGGTCGGCGAGCGCCTCGGCGTCGGCGCCGAGCACGAGGGCTGGCAGGTGCTGCTCGGTGTCCAGGGCGCTGCCGTCCGGTCGGCCGAGCAGGTCGAGCAGGCGCAGCGCGCGCAGGTACGAGGCGCGCACGGAGGTCCACGGCCGGGCCGGCCCGACGACGGCGGCGCGCCCGTGCAGGTCGCGGACGAGGCCGGCTCGCGTGCGGTCGACGTCCGGGACCAGCAGCACGGCGGTGGCCTCGGGGACGACGTCGGCCGCGACGTCCTCGGTCACGACCAGGCTGCGCCCGTCGACCAGCGCGAGCGACGCGCGCACGTGCGCTGCCGGCAGCACGACCGCCGTGAGCGTGGCCGCAGGTCGCCAGTCGGCCGCGTCGGCCCGGGCCTGCAGGGCTTCACCGGGCTCGCCGGCGAGCAGCGCCACGCCGAGCCGCTCGAGCTGTTGCTGGCGCACCCGCCCCGTCCGGGCGAGCTCGTCGGTGTGTCCGGCGGCGCTGGCGGCCGACAGCTCGTCGATGTAGGCGAAGACGAGCTCGGCGAAGCGCGCCACCGTGTCCGCCGGCAGGCCGCCGTCGACGGCGGTAGCCGACCAGTGGCGCCAGGACGTGCGGGCGCCGACCCGGTAGGCGGCGAGCAGCGCGTCCATGGTGCGGCCGCTGCGGGCCTCGCCGCGGCCGAGCGCGTACGCGCCCTCGAGCGCGGGCTGCATCGCGTCCTCGCCGTCGTCGGACTGCGCCGGCTGGGCGGCCAGCCGCAGGAACGTCGCCAGCGCCAGCTGCACCGCCTGCCGGATGTTCTCGCCGACCTGCGCCTCGAGCGCGCCGTACTCGCCCACCTCGGAGGTGACGGCGTCCACCGTGCGGTCGGCGACCTCGGCGAGCTGCGCCCGCAGCCGCGCGACGACGTCGGGCTGCAGGGCCAGGCCCGCCCCGCCGATCACAGGACTGTCTCCAGCGAACAAAGAGCGCCCGCGATGTCACCCTGCATGGCCAGGACACTAGCCCCTGGAGCAGGGAACTCTGGGCACATGACCAGCACCGTGCTCCCCGCCCCGCCGCTGCGCGGGCTGAGGACCCGGCTCGGGCGCGGCCTCGGCCGGCTCGCCGGGCTGGCCGCGACGCCGCTCGTGCCCGCTGACTACCTCGACCTCGTCGACCCGCTGCGCTCGTCGGCCGACCTGCGGGCCCGCATCGAGGCGGTGCACCCCGAGACGCGTGACGCCGTCACGCTCGTCCTGCGCCCCGGCCGCGGCTGGCGGGGCCACGTGCCAGGCCAGTACGTGCGCATCGGGGTGGACGTCGACGGCGTGCGGCAGTGGCGCGCGTACTCGGTGAACAGCCCCGCCGACCGGGCGGACGGCTGCTTCACGGTCACGGTCAAGGCCATCCCGGACGGCGTCGTCAGCACCCACCTGGTGCGCCGGGCGCGCCCGGGCCAGGTGCTGCAGCTCGACCAGGCGACGGGGGACTTCGTGCTCCCGGAGGTGCCGCCCGCGAAGCTGCTGTTCGTCACCGGCGGCAGCGGGATCACGCCGGTCATGGGGATGCTGCGCGCCCATCCGGGACTGCACGACGTCGTGCTGGTGCACGCGGCTCCGACGGCAGACGACGTCGTGTTCGGCGGCGAGCTGCGGGCCCTGCACCGTGCCGGCCGGATCCGGCTCGTCGAGCGGCACGACGCCGTCCACGGGTTCCTGACCGGTGACCAGCTGGCCGAGCTGGTGCCCGACCTCGCCGAGCGGGAGACCTGGGCCTGCGGTCCGACCGGCATGCTCGAGATGCTCGAGAAGCACTGGGCCGAGCTCGGCCGGCCCGACGCGCTGCACATCGAGAAGTTCCGCCCGCTCGTCGTCACCACCGGCGACGGCGGCACCGTGACGTTCTCGCGCACCGGCCGCACGGTGGAGGCCGACGGCGCGACGCCGCTGCTGGAGGCCGGGGAGTCCGCCGGCGTCCTCATGCCGTTCGGCTGCCGGATGGGCGTCTGCTACGGCTGCGTGCTCCCGCTGCGCCAAGGGGCCGTGCGCGACCTGCGCGACGGTTCGCTGACGACTGCCGCTCCCGGCGACGGCGTGAAGGTGCAGACCTGCATCAGCGCCGCTGCCGGGCCGTGCGACCTCGACGTCTGACCCCGAGAGGAACTCCCATGACCGCTCTGCAGAAGAAGCCCGACAGCCCGATCGCCCACCTCACGCCGGAGGACGTCGAGACCCTCGGCCGCGAGCTCGACGCGATCCGTGCGCAGGTGCTGGGCAGCCGCGGCGAGCGCGACGCCGCCTACATCCGGCGGGTCATCGACGTGCAGCGCCGGCTCGAGCTGGCCAGCCGGGGCGTGCTGCTGCTGTCGCTGTTCCCGCCGGCGTGGATCGCCGGCACCGTGGGGCTCTCGATCTCCAAGATCCTCGAGAACATGGAGATCGGCCACAACGTCATGCACGGGCAGTGGGACTGGATGCGCGACCCGAAGATCCACTCGACCACCTGGGAGTGGGACAACGTCTCCCCGGCGGAGATGTGGAAGCACTCGCACAACGAGCTGCACCACACGTACACGAACGTACTCGGCAAGGACAACGACCTCGGCTACGGCATCATGCGCGTCGACGAGGACCAGCGCTGGTCGCCGTTCTACCTGGGTCAGCCGCTGTGGAACTTCCTCAACATGCTGGTCTTCGAGTACGGCATCGCGGCCTACGACCTCGAGGTCGGCAAGTACCTCAAGGGCCGCAAGGACAAGACCGAGTTCCGCGGCCAGGTGAAGAAGGTGCTGCGCAAGGTGCGCAAGCAGGTGCTGCGCGACTACGTCGTGCACCCGCTGCTGTCCGGGCCGTCGGCGCTGCCCACCCTCGCGGCGAACGTCACCGCCAATGTGGTGCGCAACGTCTGGACGCACTCGGTGATCATGTGCGGCCACTTCCCGTCCGGTGTCGAGACGTTCGAGAAGAGGTCGATCGAGGGCGAGACCCGCGGCGAGTGGTACCTGCGGCAGATGCTCGGCGCGGCCAACATCTCCGGTGGGCGCGCGATGCACCTGATGACCGGGAACCTGTCGTTCCAGATCGAGCACCACCTGTTCCCGGACCTGCCGAGCAACCGGTACCAGGAGATCGCCCCGAAGGTGCAGGAGCTGTTCGAGCGGTACGGCCTCACCTACGTCAGTGGTCCGCTGCCGAAGCAGGTGGCGTCGGCGTGGTGGAAGGTTCTCCGGCTGTCGCTGCCGAACGAGCTGGCCGGTGCGCGGCCGGCCGAGCGCCACCAGCCGACCGCTGCTGAGCCGCTCGCCGCCTGAGGAGGCGGCGCCGCTCGGGCCGGCCGGCGTCCGGGTGTCCTGCGGCCGGTCAGCCGCGGGTGGCCCAGACCGAGGCGCCCTGCCAGTCGATCGCGACCACGGGCTCGTCGCCCACCACCCACGCGTCGTGGCCGGGCGGCAGCGAGGTGATCTCGCCCGGCCCCGCCTCGAACTCCGTGCCGTCGGCCATCCGCACGTGGAGGCGGCCGGAGACGTGGTACTGCTGGTGCGGCGCCTGGCACAGCTCCGTCCCTGCCACCGGCTGGACGTCGGTGCTCCAGCGCCAGCCCGGCTGCGCGGTGATCCGGCCGACCTGGGCGCCGCCCGCGAGGTTGATGAGCTCGAGGCGCCAGTTGGCGCCCTCGCGCACCTCGTCGGGCGACTCGAACGCCTTGTGCTCGAGCGGTTGCGTCATCGTCATGGGAGACCCCCCTGGTCGCCTGTCCGCCCCACCGGGCGGTGGGGACCCGACGCACGCCGGCGCTGCGACCGCCGCGGCGGCAGGACTCCCACGGCGGACGGCGCGACGCTGGCGGCGTCCACGACACGGTCAGCGTGGACCTGTCACCGGGCGGCGACAAGAGGGCAGCTCGTGACCACGCGGCCCGGCGCGGTCGGCTGCTTGCAGGTGGGGGCAGGACAGCCCGCGGCGACGGCGAACCCTGCTCGGGGCGCACGGCTCGTCGGGCGCCGAGCACCTCCGGGAGGTTCTGTGCTCCGTCGCGCGGTCGCGGTCGCTCTCGCGTCGGGCGCGCTGCTCGTACCCGCCGTGCCCGGCCACGCCGAGACGCGCGAGCCGCTGACGACGTTCGTGCCGCTGCCCGCAGCGCCGGCCGTGCCGGCCGACGTGCGTGCCGTGCGCGACGAGCTGCTCGGCGACCGGTGGGACGACCCGGGCGCGGTCACGCTGCACTGGACGGGCGTGTCGTCGTTCGTGATCACCATCGGCGGGCACCTGCTGCTGTTCGACGCCTGGGAGATCATCGGGGCGGTCGACGACTACCTTCCGCTCGGCCGCGAGGAGCTCGCCGCGCTCGACCCCGAGGCGGTCCTGGTCGGCCACGGCCACTTCGACCACGCCGGCGACCTCGGCTACGTCGCCGGCCGCTCCGGTGCCGTCGTCGTCGGCAGCGAGGAGATCTGCACGGTGGCGGTCGAGGGCGCGCAGCGCGAGGGCGTCGGCACGGACTTCCGCTGCGCGATCACCGGCACGGCGATCTCGCCGGCACCCGGGACGGCGCAGTCGCTGACGCTGTTCGCCGACCTGCCTCCCGTGACCGTGCTGCAGCACGTCCACTCGGCGGCCAGGCCGCCCAGCGAGGAGAACGAGCTCGACCCGTTCTTCCCGGTCATGGACGTCGAGCCGTACCTGACGCACCTCGCCGACGACCCGGAG
>DATMJH010000320.1:0-2214 GCA_035554015.1 Mycobacteriales bacterium | reverse complement strand
GGGTCTGCGCGACCGGCTCCCGTGCGGCCGTCGACCCGCTCCTCGTCGGTCGTCCGCAGCGCGGCGACCCCGACCACCGGCGACAGGTGCACACGGCGGCGGTCGTCTCGGTCGTGGCACCGTCTCCTCGATCGGGGTCGGGGCGTCCGGCCGACGCGGGAACTCTCCTCCCGCGCGCCTCGCGGTTCGACCGTGTTTCCTTGCCGATCGTGCGTGTGGCCAGCACCCCGGCCGCGCGGAAGCTCGCCGTACCCTGGCCCGGGTGACGACCCGCGTGGTGCTGGCCGAGGACAACGCCCTGCTGCGGCACGGGCTCGTACGCCTGATCGAGGCGGCCGAGGACCTGACGCTCGTCGGCTCGGCGGCCGACCTGCCCGCGCTGAAGGAGCTCGTCGAGACCGAGAAGCCCGACGTCGTCGTCACCGACATCCGGATGCCCCCGACGCACTCCGACGAGGGCATCGCCCTGGCCGCCGCGCTGCGCACCGAGCGGCCCGACACGGGCGTGCTGCTGCTGAGCCAGTACGCGGAGGCGAGCTACGCGCTGGCGCTGCTCGCCGAGGGCACGGCCCGGCGAGGCTACCTGCTCAAGGAGCGGGTGGCCGACGGCGACGAGCTGATCGAGGCGATCCGGCGCGTCGCCGAGGGCGGGTCCGTGATCGACCCCACGGTCGTCGAGGGCCTGGTCGCGGCCAACCGGCAGAAGCCCTCCGAGATCGACGCGCTCACCCCGCGCGAGCTGGAGGTGCTGGGCGAGATGGCCCAGGGCAGGAGCAACGCCGCGATCGCCGCCGCCCTGGTGCTCTCCGAGCGGGCCATCGAGAAGCACACCAACTCGATCTTCTCCAAGCTCGGGCTCGCCGAGGAGCGCGACCTCAACCGCCGCGTCTGCGCGGTGCTGCTGTACCTCCAGAACTCCTGATCCGTCGCCGGCGGTGCTCGCCGCGGCGACGCTCGCCGATTGTGGTCCTCGCAGCCCGTCGCGGCGCTGCGAGGATGCGAATCGGCGAGCGTCGTCCCGCCCGCGCGGGGGTGCTGGCCACACCCCCCTCGGGCCTGGTCGCCCCCTGGGCCGCGCCGGCACCCGTCGCGACACTGGACACCATGAACACGCCGGTGCGGGTCCTGGTGGTCGACGACCAGCGGCCGTTCCGCGCCGTCGCCGCGGCGGTGCTGACGCGGATGCCCGGCTTCGAGCTGGTCGGGCACGCCGAGACCGGCGAGGACGCGGTCGCGCTCGCCCCCGTGCTGCGACCCGACCTCGTCCTCATGGACGTGCGGCTGCCCGGGATCTCCGGGGTCGAAGCCGCGGGGCAGGTGGCGGCGCTGCTGCCCCGCGCCGTCGTCCTGCTCTGCTCCAGCTGCTCGCGCGAGGACCTCGGGATCGACTCCGACCTCCCCGGGGTCGCCGGCTACCTGCACAAGGAGGAGCTGCGCGCGGACGTGCTGCGCGGGCTATGGGAGCGCGCCGCGCCCGCTGCGGTGGATCCCACCCCGTCCTGACGCCGGCTCAGCCGCCGGCGAGCGCCACCGCGGGCGGCGCCGTGCGCCGGGCCGGGACGAGCGCCAGCAGCAGCGCCACGGCGACGACGACGGGGCCGAGCACGGCGAGCGACCCGGCGGGCACGGCGAGGTCGCCACCGACCCCGGTCGCCGTCGCGAGCTGCCACCAGAGCACCCGCGCGACGCCGAGGCCGACGGGTATCCCGACCGCCAGCGCCGGCAGGACCAGGGCCAGCGCGAGCACGGCCAGCGCCGCGCGGACCTGCCGGGGGGTGGCGCCCAGCACCGACAGCACCGCCACCTCGCGGGCGTGCCGGCGGGCCGCGGTGAGCAGCGCGTGGGCCAGCCCGGCGGCCGCGACGGCGGCGAGCGCCGCGGCCAGGATCTCCGGGAGGTGGCCGAGGTCGTCGAGGTTGCGGATCTCGTCGGGCGTCTCGCGCGCGATCACCTCCAGCCGCGTGGACAGGTCCGCGAGCAGCGACTCGGCCGCGCCGGGGGCCGCGACGACATAGCCCGACAGCGTCGGCTCGACCTGGCTCAGCTCCGCGACCTGCGCGGGGTGCACGACGACGGCGTCCCCGAGCGGTCCCTGGGCTTCCGGGCGGGGGACGACCACGCCGGTGACGCGCAGGGTGACCGTGCCGCCGGCGGGCCGGGCCACCTCGAGCACGTCCCCGACCACCGCCTGCAGACGCTGCGCGACGCGGGGCC
>DATMJH010000319.1:0-7458 GCA_035554015.1 Mycobacteriales bacterium | reverse complement strand
GCGGTGACAGTCCCGACTCCTCGAGCGCCTCGCGCACCGAGCGCACCACGTCGGGTTGGCTCATCTGCTGAGCCGACAGGTTGATCGCGACGTCGAGCCCGATGCCCGGGCCGTCCGGCCAGCGGGCCGCCTCGCTGCAGGCCTGCCGCAGCACCTCGCGGCCCAGTGGCACCACGAGCCCGGTCGCTTCGGCCAGCGGCAGGAACGAGGCCGGCCCGAGCAGGCCGCGGTGCGGGTGCTGCCACCGCACCAGCGCCTCGACGCCGGTCACCGTGCCGGTGGTCAGGTCGACGACCGGCTGGTAGTGCAGCACCAGCTCCCCCCGCTCGAGCGCGTGCTGCAGGTCCGCGGAGGTCTCGGTGCGCTCGACCGCCTCGCGCTCGAGGTCGGGGCTGTGGAGCCGCCGGCGGGCACGGCCTCGGGCCTTCGCGTCGTGCATGGCGGCGTCCGCGGCCTGCAGCAGCTGCTCGCCCGTCTGCGGCGGGCGCCCGACGGCGACGCCGAGGCTCGCCGTCACCGTCAGCACGGTGCCGTCCACGTCGAGCGGCTCGCGCAGCCCGTCCTCGAGCCGGCCGGCCAGGGCCTCCGCCTCCACCTCGCCGGCGACGTCGCGCCAGACGACGACGAACTGGTCACCGGCCAGCCGGGCGAGGGTATCGCCGTTGCGCAGCCGCCGGCCGAGCCGCTCGGCCACGGCGGTGAGCACGGCGTCGCCGGCCGCGCGCCCGAGGCCGTCGTTCACGCGATGGAAGTGGTCGAGGTCCACCAGCGCGACGGCGACGACCGTGCCGTGCCGACTCGCCTCCGACAGCGCCTGCTCCAGCCGGTCACGCAGCAGCAGCCGGTTCGGCAGCCCGGTGAGCCCGTCGTGCAGCGCGAGCTGCCGCGCACGGTCCTCCGCCGTCTTCGCCACGGTGATGTCGACGTGGCTGACGACGGCGCCGGGCAGGCCGTGCATCGGCGTGATCCGCACGCGAAACCACCGCCCGAGACGGGCGTGGGTGTCGTCGCGCTCGAACCGGGCGCGACGTCCGCCGAGCACGTCCAGCAGGCCGTCCGCGACCGCCGCCGCCCCGAGGTCGCCGTCGGCCGCGGCGGCTCGGCACACCGCGACGTAGTCCGCCCCCTCCCCGCAGCGCGACAGGTCTGCTGCGTTCTCGAGCGCCCACCGTTGCCAGGCCGCGTTGACCGCGACGACCACGCCGTCGCCGTCGACGGCGCAGGTCGGCGACTCGATGGCGTCGAGCAGGCTGCGGGCGATCCGCTCGTAGCGCGCCGTGGCGACCGCGAACCTCGCCCGGTCGACGGCGTGCCGCACGGCCGCCGCCAGGCTGGGTCCGTCGAGGGCCCCCCTGACCAGGACGTCGTGTGCACCGGCCGCCAGCACGCGGCGGCAGACGGTGGGGTCGTCGGCCAGCACGACGAGCGGCAGGTCGGGCCAGCCCGTGCGGAGCGCCGAGACTGCCCGCAGCCCGGTCGTGTCGGCCAGTGCGAGCGCGAGGAGGGCGACGTCGTAGCGGGAGGCGGCGAGCGCCGTCCGCGCCTCCTCGAGCGTGCCGCACCGGGTGAGCCGGACCGCGCCCAGGCCCGACTGCAGCGCACCGCGGGCGCGCTCGGCCTCGGCGTCGCCGTCCTCGACGAGCAGGACGTCGATCTCGCCGTCCGGTGCGAGGACCTCGGCAGGCCCCAGCAGCTGCATCGAGCCTCCCTCACGCCGCTACGAGGGCCAGTCAAGCGCCTCGCGCGCGGTCCGAACAGGGCTGACTCCGACAATGGCTCGAACGGGCCACGCGGCACCACCCGGCAGGCACCCGGTCAGCGGGGTGGCAGCCGTACCAGGCCGAGCCAGAAGTCCTCGATGGACTGCACGACGTGCACGAACTGCTCCACGTCGACCGGTTTCGTCAGGTAGCAGTTGGCTCCGAGGTCGTAGCCCTTGACGACGTCCTTCTCCGCCGCCGACGTGGTCAGGATGGCGACCGGGACCCGGCGCAGGTCCGGCTCGGCGCGCATCTGGGCGAGCACCTCGTGCCCGGACAGCTTGGGCAGGTTCAGGTCGAGGATCACCAGGTCAGGACGCGCGACGTCGGCGGCGTCGCCGCGGCGCAGCAGGTGGTCGAGGGCCGCCTGCCCGTCGCGGACCACGGTGACCTCGTTGGCGATCTTCGCGTCCTGCAGCGCCTCGAGGGTCAGCTCCACGTCGGCGAGGCTGTCCTCGACCAGCAGGATCTGCATCAGCTGCGCCTCGCGCGTCACGGCTGCACCTCTCCGGCCGGTGTCCGGCCCGTTCCGGGGAGTCTGACGCAGAAGCGGGCGCCGCCCAGCGGGGAGTCCTCGACCCAGACCCGACCGCCGCTCTGCTCGGCGACCTTCTGCACCACGGCGAGGCCGATGCCCGTGCCGCCGTACTCCTCGCGAACGTGCAGCCGCTGGAACATCCGGAAGACCTTCTCGCGGAACTCCGGCGCGATGCCGATCCCGTTGTCGTCGACGTACAGGTGCACCCACCCGCCGTTCCGCTGCGTGCTCACCTCGACGCGCGGGCGGGCGCCGGGAGGGTGGAACTTGACCGCGTTGCTGATGAGGTTCTGCAACGCCGCGGCGACCGAGGCCGGATCGCCGTGGACCGGCAGCAGGTCCGCGACGACGATGTCCGCGCCGGCCTCGTCGATCGACGAGCGCAGGCCGTCGACCACCTGCTCGGCCACCTGCCGGAGGTCCACCTCCTGCGCCTCTCGCTCGATGCGCAGGAAGCGGGAGTAGTGCAGCAGGTCGTCGATGAGCGCCCGCATGCGCGTGCAGCCCTCGACCACGTGCTGCACGTACCGCTCGCCGCGCTCGTCGAGCAGGTCGGCGTACCGGCGCTCGAGCAGCTGCACGTAGCCGGTGATGACGCGCAGCGGCTCCGACAGGTCGTGCGAGGCGACGTAGGCGAACTGCTCGAGGTCGCGGTTGCTGCGCAGCAGCACCTCCCGCTGCGCCTCGAGCTGCCGGGTCGCGTGCTCCACCTCGGCCTGCAGCCGGGCTCGCTCGGTGATGTCGACGGCGCTGGTGGCGACGCCGGTGACCGTCCCGGCGGCGTCGCGCAGCGGCGAGACCGTCAGCCCGACCGGCACCAGTGTGCCGTCGGCCCGTTGCTGGACCGTGTCGAACCGGACCACCTGCTGCCCGCCGAGCGCGCGGTCGCGAGCGGCGCTCAGCTGCGCCCGGAAGTCCGAGGGGCTCAGCGCGGCGGCCGGCGTGCCGAGAGCCTCCCGCGCTGTGCGCCGGTAGAGCGCCTCGGCGGCCGCGTTCCAGGAGGTGATGCGTCCGTCGACGTCCTCGGTGTAGATGGCGTCGGTGGAGACCTGCACGACCTGGGCCAGCAGGTCTCGGTCCACGTCGTCGTGCACGGCGACGCTGCCCTCGACGGCACGGTGCTCGACGGCCCGGTCCACCACGGCCTCGTCCACGGCGGCCTCGTCCACGGCACCTCCTCCCCGAATGCCGGCAGACGCTACGGGACCGGGCGTGCGCGCACCGCGGGCCGCGCCGGGTCGTCGGCGAGGACCAGCACGTCGCACACCTGCCGGGGAGCGGCCTGCGCCTCGTACGCGGCGAAGGCCGGCAGCTGCCACTCGGGCACGCCGCGGCGCCGCAGCGCCGCCGGTGAGAGCGCGAGGTGCACCGTGAGCTCGGCCGGCAGCCCCCGCCCCAGCAGCAGGATGCCGTCGAGCAGCAGCACCGATCGCTCGGGTGCGGACAGCACCGGTGCGCGCGCCGACCGGTCGCGCGCGGCGTCGCGCAGGGCCGGCAGGTAGCGACCGTCACGGACCGGCGTGAGCACCTCGCGCTCGAGCCCGGCGGCGTCGAGCCACGACGTCCGGAACGCCTCGGCGTCCTCGCGGCCGTGCTCGAGCCGCTCGCCGGCCGGCCGCAGGAAGTCCACCGCCCGCACCCGCAACGGCGGCCGGCCGGCTGCCACGAGCCCGGGCACCATCGTGTCGGCGAGCTCGGCGCCGCCGACGCCGTCGAGCAGCACCCGCACGGGGCGGGGCCCCGGCAGCCGCACGCACCGCTCGACCAGGTCGTCGGCAAGGCCCTGCGGAGTGCGGGGGACCGGGGCGGTCAGCGCCCCGGGTCGCGACGGCGCGGCGCCAGCTCGGGCGGCAGCGGCACAGCGGGGTCGGTCGAGCTCAGGACGACCTCCCGGGCCAGGTCGTGCACCTTGCGCCCGCGCGAGCGGGCGGTCTTCCGCAGCCGCTCGAAGGCGTCGCGGGGGCTGCTGCGCTGCCGCTCGGTGAGCACGCCGATCGCCTGCTCGACGACGACGCGGGCGGCCAGGGCGTGCTCGAGCTGGCGCACCGACAGCCGCAGCTGCCCCACCTCGTCGAGCTCGCCCTCGGCGCGCGGCGGCCGGGCGCCCGGCGTCAGGTCCTGGGCCAGCAGGTCGGCGAGCACCATGGCGCTGGTGAGGTCGCCCGCGGCGTCGTCGCCGACGGCCCACCCGCCCTCCGGTGAGCGGCGGATGATGATGCCCTCCCGGGCCAGCGGGCCGAGCGAGGCGGCGATCACCTCGGCCAGGTGGCGGAGCACCTCGACGGTGCGCTCGTCGACGGGCACGCTGCTGCGGTCGATGCCGCACAGCGTGGCGATCACCTCACCGGAGGAGTCGCGCACCGGCACGCCGACGTAGGAGCGGATGCCGAGCGCCTCGCGGATCGGCGAGTCGGCGTAGGCGGGGTCCGTCGAGGCCTCGGCCGTCGCGGGCGGTGCGCCGGCCAGCATGCGGTGGCAGAAGGAGTCGGAGCGGTCCGCCGAGCGGCCGGCCTCGACGCCCGGCCAGGACGCCTGGGCGTGGACCCGCTCGAAGGTGAAGGTGTCGTCGGTGAGGCCGCCCAGGAAGACGACCTCCATGCCCAGCAGGCTCGCCGCCGACGCCATCGCGGCGTCCACGGCGGGCGACGCGGGGAGGGGGGGCACTTCCTGGCTCCTCGGGGACGTTCAGCGGAGACGGGGACGAACTGGACGAGAACAGGTCGTGCCCGCCGTGGACAGGATGAACCACCGAGCGCCCTGGCGCATCGGTCATTCGGGCGGTTCTGGCCCTCGGACCGCCGGGGTCAGGCCGCCAGGCGCTCCCTGACCTGCGCCAGGCTCGGGTTGGTGAGCGCCGTGCCGTCAGGGAACACGACGGTCGGGACGGTCTGGTTGCCGCCGTTGACGCTCATGACGAACTCCGCGGCCCCGGCGTCGTGCTCGATGTCGACGACGGTGTATCCCACGGACTCGCGGTCGAGTTGCCGCATCAGGCGGTGGCAGTAGCCGCACCACTGCGTGCTGTACACGGTGAGCTCGGCGGGCATCGGGCGCTCTCCTGGGAAGGTCGACGGGGGCAGGACCGACCGCGGGTGTTCCCCGCGAGCGAACCACGTCAACAACACCGACGAGCCGGACCTTCCCGACGGCCCCGGCTGCCAGGATGGGGCGCGTGCCGTCCGCCACGCCCCAGGCAGCCGCCTCGCCCCCGGTCCGCGGCGGCCTTCCCGCTGCGCCGGTCTCGCCCGATGCCGTGCTGGAGGCCCTCGACCCGGAGCAGCGGGCCGCGGCCGAGGCGGTGCGCGGCCCCGTCGTCGTGCTCGCCGGCGCCGGCACCGGCAAGACGCGCACCATCACGCACCGCGCCGCCTACGCGGTGCTCACCGGCCAGGTGCCGGCCTCGGCGCTGCTCGCCGTCACCTTCACCGCGCGGGCGGCCGGGGAGATGCGCACGCGCCTGCGCAGCCTCGGGGTGGCGGGCGTACAGGCCCGCACGTTCCACGCTGCCGCGCTGCGGCAGCTGCAGTACTTCTGGCCGCGCGCGGTCGGCGGGGCGCCCCCGCGGTTGCTCGAGAACCCGTTCGGGCTCGTCGCGTCGGCGGCCTCCAGGTGCGCGCTGCGCCCCTCCACCCCCGAGCTGCGCGACCTGCTGTCGGAGCTCGAGTGGGCGGCGTCGGTGCTCGTCGCGCCCGAGGCCTACCCGGCGGCCGCTGCGCGGGCCGGCCGGGAAGGGCCGTTCGACGCCGCCGTCGTGGCCCAGGTCTACGAGGCCTACCGGGCGCTCAAGACCGACCAGGGCCTGGCCGACTTCGCCGACCTGCTGCTGCTCACGGCGGCGGTGCTGGAGGAGAACGCCGCCGTCGCCGACGAGTTCCGGTCGCGGTACCGCTCGTTCGTCGTCGACGAGTACCAGGACGTCACGCCGCTGCAGCAGCGGCTGCTCGAGGCCTGGCTCGGCGGGCGCGACGACCTGTGCGTCGTCGGCGACGCGCAGCAGACGATCTACTCCTTCACCGGGGCGACCTGGGACCACCTGGTCGGGTTCCGGCGGCGGTACCCGCACGCGACCGAGGTGCGGCTGGTGCGCGACTACCGCTCGACGCCGCAGGTCGTGGCGCTGGCCAACGGCGTCATCACCCGCGCGGCCTCGTCCGCGCCGCGGCTCGAGCTGCGGGCGCAACGCCCGGACGGGCCGGTGCCGACCTTCGCCGAGCACCCGGACGAGCCGGCCGAGGCCACCGCGGTCGCCCGCCGGTGCCGGCAGCTGGTCGACAGCGGCGTCCCTGCGGGCGAGATCGCCGTGCTCTACCGGGTGAACGCGCAGTCGGCTGCGTACGAGGCGGCGCTGGCGGACGCCGGCGTGCCCTACCAGGTGCGCGGCGGCGAGCGCTTCTTCGAGCGCCGCGAGGTCCGAGAGGCGGTGCTGCTGCTGCGTGGCGCGGCGCGGGCCGGCGACACCGACGCACCGGAGGCGCTCGGCGACGCCGTCGTCGAGGTGCTGCGCGCCGGGCTCGGGTGGTCGCCGGACGCACCGCCCCCCGGTGCCGGCGCCGCGCGCGAGCGCTGGGAGTCGTTGGCGGCGCTGCACCGGCTCGCCGTCGACCTCGCCGCCGCGGCGCCGCAGGCCGGCCTCGCGGAGGTCGTCGCCGAGCTCGAGGAGCGGGCCGCGGCGCAGCACGCCCCGTCGGTCGACGGCGTCACGCTCGCCACGCTGCATGCCGCCAAGGGGCTGGAGTGGGACGCCGTCTTCCTCGTCGGGCTGGTCGAGGGGACGCTGCCGCTGGTGCACGCGGTCACCCCTGCGGCGGTCGAGGAGGAGCGGCGGCTGCTGTACGTCGGCGTCACCCGCGCGCGGGAGCACCTCGCGCTGTCGTGGGCACTGGCGCGCTCGCCCGGTGGCCGAGCGTCGCGGCAGCCGTCGCAGTTCCTCGAGGGGCTGGCACCGGCGGTGCCGCAGCGCGAGGCGTCGGTCACGCCGGCCTCGCGCTCGCGCCGGCGGGCGCCGTCCGGGCCGGTGACCTGCCGGCGCGAGCGCGAGGCGTCGGTCACGCCGGCCTCGCGCTGCGGCACCGCCGGTGCCAGCCCCTCGAGGAACTGCGACGGCTGCCGCGACGCTCGGCCACCGGGCGAGCGCGCCAGTGCCCACGACAGCGCGAGGTG
>DATMJH010000318.1:0-7900 GCA_035554015.1 Mycobacteriales bacterium | reverse complement strand
CTGCAGCACCGCCCTGCGTCCGGTGCGCCACCCGGGCCGCCTCGGCCGGGGGGACCCCCTCGAGCGTCAGCCGGCGCATCGCCTCGAGGCGGGCGACGTCGGCGGCGGTGTACCGGCGGTGCGCTCCCGCGGCGTGCTCGCTCGGACCGAGGTCGTAACGGCGGGCCCAGGTGCGCAGCGTCGCCGGCGCGACGCCGAGCCGGTGCGCCACGGCGGCGACCGACCAGCGCGGCCCCCCATCCGCTGCGCCCGCAGGGACGAACGCAGGAGGGGGCGGACCCTGCTCCGTGGGCTCGTCCGGGTCCGGAGGCACGTCGGCAGGATGCGGCCGCGCGGCGCTCTCCACAACTCGGCGCGGTCGCGGAGCGTTTCGGGCTCCAACCTCGCTGAAATACTTGAACAACTTCTGGCGCGGATGTACGGTTCCCCTCGAGCGGAGCCCGAGACCCCGGCCTCCCGCGACGAGGGGAACGACCTCATGACCGACATCTCCCGGCTCCCAGGGCCGCAGTCGGAGAAGTGGGAGTGGCAGCTGCTCGGCGCCTGCCGAGGCGAGGACACCGAGCTGTTCTTCCACCCCGAGGGCGAGCGCGGGCCGCGTCGCAGCAACCGGGAGGCCGCCGCCAAGGCGGTCTGCGCGCGCTGCCCGGTCATCGCGCTGTGCCGCGCCCACGCGCTGGCCGCGCGCGAGCCGTACGGCGTCTGGGGAGGGATGTCGGAGTCCGAGCGGGAGGCGGTGCACGCGCGCTGCGCTGCCGCTCCGGTCACCGCAGCCAGCTGACCGGCTGACCGGCGGCGTGGCCGCGCAGCGGAGCAAGCAGGCGAGAGGACGGTGAGGCGTCGCAGGCGTGCGCTGCGTCACGTACCCTGGAGAGTCGACCACCCGGTCCGCCGGCAGGGCGGTCCGGTCCGCCCTTCCCCCAGCGAGGAGCTGTCGCCGGTGCTGTCCGCCCCGGAGCGGTTCGCAGCGTCCGCTGCTGCGCGCGCGCTGCACGCGTTGCGCGCCCCTGCGCTCGTGGCGGCCGGGCTGGCTCTCACGACGACCGCCTCGGTGACCGTCGTCGCCATCGACGTCGCCGGCTCCTCCCCGGAGGTCGGGCCGTCCGGCATCGTGGCCAGCAGCTCGCCGGGCGAGCCCCCCGCGCCGGTCGAGACCGCCGAGAGCGGTGAGGCTCTCGGCCGGCCGGGTCCCCAGCCGGCCGTCCAGCCGCTCACCGAGCGGGTGGAGCCGGACGTGATCGTCACGCTGCCCGCTCCGCTGCCTCCTGAGCGCGTCGGGGCGCTGGCGCCCGAGGGCCGCGCCGTCGCCTTCCGGTCGGGCACCGTGCGGCTGGGCAGCGGCGAGGCGTCAGCGCTCGGCGTCGACCCGTCGTCCTTCCGACCCTTCACGGCCAAGGGGACCGCCGAGGCCGACGCCGTGTGGCAGGCGGTCGCACGCGGCGAGGTGATCGCCTCGCACGACTTCGGCAAGCGCGCCGGGCTGGAGCTCGGCGGCGACGTCGTGGTGACGCCGAAGAGCGGCGGGGAGCCGGTCCGGCTGCGGGTGGGCGCGTTCGCCACCACCGGCGTGCCCGGCGGCGACCTGGTCGTCGACGAGCGCACCGGCGAGCGGCTCGGGCTCCCCCAGGCGACGGCCGTGCTCGTCGCGGCGCCCGAGGGCCAGGACCCGGTCGTCGTCGCGGAGAGGGTGCGCAAGGCGGCCGGTGAGGGCGCTCAGGTCGACCTGCTCGCACCGCCGGCGAAGAACCCGGTGGCGTTCCTGACCGGCAGCAAGGCGGCGAAGGCCTTCGGCGCCTTCTCCTACCGCTACTACGCAGACGGCACGATCGAGCCGGACGCCGCGTGGGTGCGCCGCAACATCGTCACCACCACCGTGCCGATCATGGGCAGGGTCACCTGCCACCGGCTCATGGTGCCGCAGCTGCGCGCCGCGCTGCAGGAGGTGCAGGACAGCGGCCTCGGCCACCTGCTGAAGACCTACGACGGCTGCTACGTCCCGCGCTTCATCGCGCGCAACCCCGACAACTCGATCTCGCTGCACACCTGGGGCATCGCGATCGACATGGACGCCGCCACGAACTACCGCGGCATCCGCGGCACGATGGACGACCGGATCGTGGCGATCTTCAAGAAGTGGGGCTTCCGCTGGGGCGGTGACTGGGCCTACACGGACCCGATGCACTTCGAGCTCGGCGCGCTGCTCATCTCACCCGAGGGGTAGCCCGGGCCGCCCGCGCCGGTGTCGGCGGCCTGGGGCATGCTGCGGCACGAGGGTCGAGTCGAGAGAGGACTCCACCCGTGCGTTGGACCGTCGTCCGCCCTGGCCGCCCGCCGCTCGCCGTCGACGCCGACGAGCACGTCGTCGAGGGGGCCCACCACGTCTTCCGCACCGGCGCCGTCGTGCTCGGCCGGCCGCGCCGGGTCGTGGCGCTGCGCGTCCCCGTCGCCGACGTCGAGCGCGTCGACCGCTGCTGACGACGGCGCGCCGGTCGAGGACCGTTGCGATCACCGGTGTCCGTGCCCGAGGCTGTGCCGGTGGCACGGGTGACGGCGAAGCACGCGCGGCGCAGGACGGCAGAGCGCGGACCCGGACGCGGACGCGCGTCCGCCGTGGGCGTCGCCGGCCGACCAGCCGGCACCGTCGCCGGACGGGTGGCGGGGCGGCTGCCCACCGGTCGTCCGAGACCTGCGGTCCGGCTGCCCGACCTCCCGGCGCAGCCCGCCGGGGTCAGCGCGCCGCTGGTCGTCGACCTGACCGCCGTCCCGCCCACGGCGCGGCCCGCGCCGTCCGGGCTCGAGGCAGCGCCGTCGTCGCCGTCGACCGGCCCGCCCTCGGCCGCCTGGCCCGTCGGGCCAGGGGTGCGCGACCGCCTCGCCGCCGTCGCCGTGCTCGCCGTCGGGCTGTCCGCCGCCGCGTGCGCCCTGCTCGTCGACCTCGGGACCGGCGGGGCAGCGGTGGCGTGGCTGGTCGCACTGTGGGGCGTGGTGGTCGGCGGGTTCGCCGCCGCACGACCCTCGGCCGGCCCGCCGCCGTCGGCTGCTGCTGGTGCTGCCGAGACCGTACGGCCGTCGACGGACTAGCGCCGGCGCTCCTGCACGCCGCGCCCGGGGTGCCAGGAGGAGATGACCAGCTGCTCGCCGGCCACCCGCGTGTGCACCACCTCCGTGAGCGCGATACGGAACGTGTGCGACGACGGCGAGTGGCCCGGGACGCTGCCCACCTCGACGGCGCGACCGGCGAGCTTCGCCTCGCCCCGCCACTCGTTCTCGCGGCCCGGCGGCGGGTCGACCGTCGGTGAGTGCAGCGCGCACCGCGGGTCGCGCAGCAGGTCGAGCGCCTTGAGCGCGCCCGGCATGCTGCCGATCTCCAGATGCTCAGGGCCGAGCTGGACCTCGGTGCCGCTGATGCGCGGTGACCCGTCGCGACGCAGCGTCGCCAGCGTGCAGTGCTTGCGGACGGCGAAGGCCGCGCGCACGCGCTCGGCCAGCTCCGGCGCCTCCCGGCTGAACTCCGCCCAGGTCGCCGTCGCGGTGGTCGCAGAAGTCATGCCTGCGACCGTCCCACGGACGTCCGACACACGGGCGCCTGCGGTGCACCCGTGGAACGCCGCCGACCGACGCGCGACGGCCCGGCTCCCCGTGGGAAGCCGGGCCGTCGTCGTCAGGGGCTAGTGCGCGTGGCCGTGCCCGTGGCCGTGCCCGTGCCCGTGGGCGTCGGCGTCGTCCTTCTCGGGCTTGTCGGCGACGAGCGTCTCCGTCGTGAGCAGCATCGAGGCGATCGACGCCGCGTTCCGGACGGCGGACCGGGTCACCTTCACCGGGTCGACGATGCCGGCCTTGACCAGGTCGCAGTACTCGCCGGTCGCGGCGTCGAGGCCCTGGCCGGCGCCGGCCTCGCGGGCGCGGTTGACGGCCACGCGGCCCTCGAGCCCGGCGTTCTTGGCGATCCAGTACGCGGGCTCGTCGAGCGCCGAGCGCACCAGCCGGACGCCGGCGAGCTCGTCACCCTCCTTGCCCAGGCCGCTCTCCAGCGCCGCGGCGGCGTGCACGAGCGCCGCACCACCGCCGGGGACGATGCCCTCCTCGACCGCCGCGCGGGTGGCCGAGACGGCGTCCTCGAGGCGGTGCTTGCGCTCCTTGAGCTCGGTCTCGGTGTGCGCGCCGACCTGGATGACGGCGACGCCGCCGGCCAGCTTCGCGAGCCGCTCCTGCAGCTTCTCGCGGTCCCAGTCGGAGTCGCTGTTCTCGATCTCCTGGCGGATCTGCGCCACGCGGGCCGCGACGTCGTCGGTCGAGCCGGCGCCGTCGACGATCGTCGTCAGCTCCTTGGTGACCGTGACGGTGCGGGCCTTGCCGAGCACCTCGAGCCCGACCTGGTCGAGCTTGAGGCCGACCTCGGCCGAGACGACCTGGCCGCCGGTGAGCACGGCCATGTCCTGCAGCATCGCCTTGCGGCGGTCGCCGAAGCCGGGCGCCTTGACGGCCGCCACCTTGAGCGTCTTGCGGATGGCGTTGACGACCAGCGTCGACAGCGCCTCGCCGTCGACGTCCTCGGCGATGACGAGCAGTGGCTTCTGCGCCTGCACGACCTTCTCGAGCAGCGGCAGCAGCTCGGCGATGGCCGAGACCTTGCCGTTGACGACGAGCACGTAGGCGTCGTCGAGCACGGCCTCCATGCGCTCGGCGTCGGTGACGAAGTACGGGCTGATGTAGCCCTTGTCGAACTGCATGCCCTCGGTGAGCTCGAGCTCGAGGCCGGTGGCCTGGCTCTCCTCGACCGTGATGACCCCGTCCTTGCCGACCTTGTCGATGGCCTCGGCGACCAGCTCGCCGACCTGGGCGTCCTGGGCGGAGATGGCGGCGACGGCGGCGATCTCGGCGTGCGTCTGCACCTCGGTGGCCGCGCCGAGCAGGGCCTCGTCGATGGCGTCGACGGCGGCGTCGATGCCGACCTTGATGCCCATCGGGTTGGCCCCGGCCGCGACGGCGCGCAGGCCGAGGTGGACCATGGCCTGGCCGAGCACGGTGGCGGTGGTGGTGCCGTCGCCCGCGACATCGTTGGTCTTGGTGGCGACCTCCTTGGCGAGCTGGGCGCCGAGGTTCTCGAGCGGGTCCTCGAGCTCGACGTCGCGCGCGATGGTGACGCCGTCGTTGGTGATGGTGGGGCCGCCGTAGGCCTTGGCGAGCACGACGTTGCGGCCCTTCGGGCCGAGGGTGACCTTGACGGCGTTGGCGAGGGCGTCGACGCCGCGCTCGAGCGAGCGGCGTGCGTCCTCGGAGAACTGGAGCTGCTTGGCCACGGGAGCCTTCCTTGGTACGAGCGGTGACGAGCGGGGGTGCGGGACGAGACGGAGCCCCGGCCCCGACGTGGGACCGGGGCTCCGTCTGGACGTGCGGCGGGCTGCTAGCCCTCGAGAACGGCGAGGACGTCGCGGGCGGAGAGCACGAGGTACTCCTCGCCGCCGTACTTGACCTCGGTGCCGCCGTACTTGCTGTAGAGCACCTTGTCGCCGACCTGGACGTCGAGCGGGACGCGGTTGCCGTCCTCGAAACGACCCGGGCCGACGGCGAGGACGGTGCCCTCCTGCGGCTTCTCCTTGGCGGTGTCGGGGATGACGATGCCCGACGCGGTGGTGGTCTCGGCCTCGCTCGCCTGGACCACGATGCGGTCCTCGAGCGGCTTGATGGCGACCTTGGTCGCGGTGGTCACGGTGCCTCCTGGGCGGGTCGATCCGAAGGGACGGACCGGGCGGCCTGCCGTCGCGGGGGTCAGGTGCCTGGACTCTTGGCACTCTAGACCTCCGAGTGCCAGCACATCAACCCGCCAGCACCTCGGTGACCTCGAGGGCGCTGTCGGCCGGCAGGTCGAGGGCGCTCGGCGCCACCCCGGCGTCGACGAGGCGCGCGCCCAGCGCCGCCACCATCGCCCCGTTGTCGGTGCACAGGCCCGGCCGCGGCACCCGCAGCCTCAGCCCGGCCGCCGCGCAGCGCTGCTCCGCGACGGCCCGCAGCCGCGAGTTCGCGGCCACCCCGCCGCCGAGCAGCACGGTGTCCGCCCCACGCTCGCGCGCCGCGCGGACGGTCTTGGCGGTCAGCACGTCGACGACGGCCTCCTGGAAGCTCGCCGCCACGTCCGCGACGGGTACGGGGACGCCCGCCGCCTCCAGCGCCTCGACGTGCCGGGCCACGGCGGTCTTCAGCCCGGAGAAGGAGAAGTCGTGGGCGGCGTCGCGCGGGCCGGTGAGGCCGCGCGGGAAGGCGATCGCGGCCGGGTCGCCGTCGCGGGCGGCCCGGTCGACGTGCGGGCCGCCGGGGAACGGCAGCCCCAGCAACCGGGCCACCTTGTCGAAGGCCTCGCCGGCGGCGTCGTCGATCGTGGCGCCGAGCGGGGTGATCGGACCCACCACGTCGGGTACGTCGAGCAGGCTGGAGTGCCCCCCGGAGACGAGCAGCGCCAGGCACGGCGGCAGCGGCCCGTGCGCCACGGTGTCGACGGCGACGTGCGCGGCGAGGTGGTTCACCCCGTAGAGCGGCACGTCCCACGCCGCGGCGTAGGCCTTCGCCGCCGCCACCCCGACGAGCAGCGCCCCGGTCAGCCCCGGCCCGGCGGTGACGGCGACGGCGTCGACGTCACGGCCGCGCAGCCCGGCCGTCGCGAGCGCCCGGTGCACGGCGGGGACCATCGCCTGCAGGTGTGCCCGCGAGGCGACCTCGGGCACCACCCCGCCGAACCGGGCGTGTTCCTCGACGCTGGACGCGAGCTCGTTCGCGAGCAGCTCGACCCCACCGGCGCCGGCCCGCACGATCCCGACGCCGGTCTCGTCGCACGAGGTCTCGATGCCGAGCACGATCCCGGCGTTCATCCGCGGGCCTCCCGTCGCATCGTGTAGGCGTCGGCTCTGCTCGGGCGGTAGTAGTCCCGCCGCAGCCCGACACGGGTGAAGCCCTCGGCGGCGTACAGCGCCAGCGCGGCGTCGTTGTCCGTGCGCACCTCCAGGAACACGGTCGCGGCGACCTCGTCGGCGACGGCGAGCAGGCGGCGCAGCAGCGCGCGACCGATCCCGCGCCGGCGGTACGCCGGATCCACGCCGATCGTGTGGACCTCCGCCTCGGCCTGCGGTGGCCCGGCGACGAAACCGAGCCCGGCGTACCCGACGAGCAGGTCACCGTCGCGCGCCGCGAGGTACCCGCGTCCCGCCCCCGCCGCCTCGACGAACGCGCGCTCGGGCCACGGGTCGTCACCGGGGAACAGGATCCGTTCCAGCTCGGCGCAGCGCGGTGCGTCCGCCGGGCGCAGCGCGTCGAGCACGACGTCCCCGCCCGTGGGGCGGTCGGCCGCCCGCGCGCCGCCGCCGGTCACGACGCCGTCACCCGCTTGCGGGCACCGGGCTCCTGCGCGTCGGGCCGACGCAGGTACAGCGGTTCCAGCGGGCCCGGCGCGATGCCGGCCCGCAGCGCGGGCGCGGCCACCGTGACCAGGCCCACGGGCGACGGCGCGTCCGGGCCCCGGACGGGCAGCCCCAGCTCCGCACCCGCGCCACCGGCGACGGCCACGGCGCCCAGCTCCGGCAGCCGCTCGGCCAGCCGGGCCGGCGCGTCGACGTGCGGGCCGCTGAGCCGGCGCCCGTCGGGGTCGTAGGCCGCCCAGTACACCTCCCGCCGCCGGGCGTCGGTGACCACGACGAGCGTGCCGTCCACGACGGCGCTGTCGGCGGCGACGGCGTCGAGCGAGCAGACGCCGTGCACCGGCACGTCGAGCGCGTCACCGAGCGCCGCGGCGGTGACCATGCCGACCCGCAGCCCGGTGAACGGCCCCGGACCGGTGCCGACGACGATCGCCTCCACCTCGCTCAACGCGCACCCGGCCTGGGCGCCGGCGGCGAGGACGCCCGGCACGAGC
>DATMJH010000317.1:0-4322 GCA_035554015.1 Mycobacteriales bacterium | reverse complement strand
CACCGTTCCTGGACGACCCCGTCGTCGTCACGACCGAACCGGGCACGCACCCCGAGCTGACCGCCGAGGCCGGTGTGGACCTGTACGCGCTGACCCACAACGAGACCTCGACCGGCGTGATGATGCCGGTCCGCCGCGTCGAGGGGGCCGACGACGGCGCGCTCGTCGCCGTCGACGCCACCAGCGGGGCCGGCGGCCTGCCGGTCGAGGCGTCCCAGTTCGACGTCTACTACTTCTCGCCGCAGAAGTGCTTCGCCTCCGACGGCGGCCTGTGGTTCGCGCTGATGTCGCCGGCGGCGCTCGAGCGGGTGGCCGAGATCGCCGCGAGCGGTCGCTGGGTGCCGGCGTCGTACGACCTGACGATCGCCCTGGACAACAGCACCAAGGACCAGACCTACAACACGCCGGCGCTCGCGACCGTCTTCCTCATGGCCGAGCAGGTCGACTGGATGAACGAGCAGGGCGGGCTGGACTGGTGCGTCTCGCGCACCGCCGACTCGTCGTCGAGGCTGTACGCCTGGGCCGACAAGAGCGACTACGCGACGCCGTATGTGCAGGACGCCGAGCAGCGCTCGCAGGTCATCGGCACCATCGACCTCGACAAGAGCATCGACGCCGCCGCGGTGGCGAAAGTGCTGCGGGCCAACGGCGTCGTCGACACCGAGCCCTACCGCAAGCTCGGCCGCAACCAGCTGCGCATCGCGATGTTCCCCGCGATCGACCCCGACGACGTCGAGGCGCTCACCCGGTGCGTCGACCACGTGGTGGAGAGGCTGTCCTGACCGAGCCTGAGCCGCTCCCGCAGGCATGGGTGCCTCGGGTGGTGAACCTGGCCGTCGCGGTCGTGTTCCTGCTGCTCCTCGCCCCGGTGTTCGGCGCGTGGGCCGGCAAGCCCTGGTACGTGCAGGCCGCGATCGTGGTGTTCGGCGTCCCGTTCGCACTCCTGGCGGTCATGGCGCTGTCGTCGGCCGCGCGCCCCGGATCGGTGGCGCGGACGTTCCGGCGGCTGCGGCGCCGCTGACCCGTCACCCGGTCGGCCCTGCGCCCGGCGGTGCGTCACGCCGATGCAGCGGTCGGAGCGCACCAGTGGGAGGGGCCATGGCCGACGACGAGCTGGTGGCGCTGTTCGCCGAGCTGGCCGGCGCGCTCCGCGACCGTGACACCCTCGAGGCGCAGCTGCAGCGCGACCCGGACGACCCGCTGGTCCGCCGGCTGAGCCTGGCGGCGTGCGACCGGGTGCTGGACCGCCGCAACGCCTTGTACCGCGGACTCATCCGTCAGGGCTGGACGCCGCCGCCGAGCGTGGTGCGCCACCTGCTGGAGGACGAGGTGATCGTCAGCGAGGACGTGGGCGGCGTCGGCGGCTGAGCCTCACCCCCGCAGCGCCAGCCGGTGCAGCACCTCGTGCCGCGCCGTCGCCCCGAGCCGGCTGCGGACGAGCTCCACCTCGTCGGCCGTCCACGACGGGCCCTCGTAGCCGGCGAGCGCCGAGGCGTCACGCGCCCGCCGAGCGACGGTGAGGTGCGGCGAGAACGGCCGCTCCTCCAGCCGGACGCCGCCGGCGCGGCAGGCGCGCGCCAGCCCGCCGGCGAGCCGCACGAGCGCGGCCACGTCGCCGTCGACACCTGCCCAGACCACGCCGGCCCGGCGAAAGGCGCCGCCGCCTCGCAGGCGCAGCTCCATCGGCGCCGTCGTCGCCGTCACCTCTCGCAGGCCGGGCAGCAGCGGCCGCTCGGAGCCGATCTCGCCGAGAAAGACCAGCGTGAGGTGCCACTGCGCGGCGTCGGTGGTGCGCATCCCCGCGACGGCAGCGGCCAGGTGCGCGCGCACCGCCGGCGGGGGGCGCAGTGAGAGGAACACCCGCACGTGCGGAACGCTAGGCCGTCCGCACGTCAGAGGAGGCCGCCGTGGAGTCGACGCCGCCGGCCCGCGCACCCGACCGCACCGAGACGCCCGCCGAGCGCGCCGACCGCAACTGGAACGAGCTGCTGCAGGAGTTGCGGGTGACCCAGACCGGCGTCGCGATCCTGTTCTCGGTGCTGCTCACCGTGCCGTTCTCGCAGCGGTTCGAGGGGCTCGACGCCTTCGGCGAGCGGGTGTACCTGGGCGCGCTGCTGCTGGCCGCCGCTGCCGTCGTCGCGCTGACCGGCCCCGTGGCCTACCACCGGCTGCTGTTCGCCCGGGGGGTGAAGACACAGATCGTGCGCGTCTCGCACCGCATGGCGCAGGCCGGTCTGGTGCTGCTGGGCCTGGCGGTGGCCGCCGTGCTGCTGCTGGTCTGCGACCTGCTCGTCCCGCGCAGCCTCGCCCTCACCATCGCCGCCGCCTTCGGCGGGGGACCGTGATGCTGTGGCTGGTGCCTGCCGTCGTGCAGCGGCGCGACGGGTCAGCCCGCTCCTGACGCCGCCGGCGCGCCGCCCGCCTCGGGCGTCACCGGCACCCGCGGCGTCGACGCCACCCGCACGTGCACGTGCGGACGGCGGCGGCGCAGGTGCGGCTCCAGCCGCAGGGCACGGACGCGCAGCGTCCACAGCACGGCGGCGACGACGGCAGCCAGCGTGGTGAGGCCGCACAGCACGAGCGCCGCGCGCGGGCCGAGTGCCTGCGCGAGCGCGCCCACCACCGGCGCACCGACCGGCGTGCCGCCGAGGAACACGAGCACGTACAGCGCCATGACGCGGCCGCGCAGCTGCGGGGCGCTGGCGAGCTGCACGGTCGCGTTGGCGGTCGTGGTGAACGTCAGGACCGCGACGCCGGTCGGCACCAGCAGCAGCGCCATGGTCGTGAAGGTGGGTGCCAGCCCGACGGCGATCTCGAGCAGCGCGAACGACAGCGCCGAGAGGAACAGCCGGCGCTGCCTCGGCGGTCCTGACCGCCGAGCGCTCGCCAGGGCGCCGACGAGCGAGCCGACCGCGAGCATCGCCGAGAGCAGACCGTAGCTCGCTGCCCCGCGCCCGAAGACCTCCTTCGCGGTCAACGCCAGCGTGATCTGGAAGTTGAGCCCGACGGTCCCGACCACGGCCACGAGCAGGATCGGGACGAGCAGCTCCGGCGTCGACCGCACGTAGGCAAGCCCCTCACGCAGCTGCCCCCGCCTGCGTGCCACCCGCGCCGTCGGGTGCAGCTCCGAGCGCCGCATCGCGGCGAGGCCTGCGAGCACGGCGAGGTAGCTGACCGCGTTCGCGGCGAAGACCCAGCCCGTGCCGACCGACGCGATCCCCGCGCCCGCGACAGCAGGACCGACGATGCGGGCCGAGTTGAAGGTGGCGCTGTTGAGGCTGACGGCGTTCGGCAGGTCGTCCGGCCCGACCATCTCCGAGACGAACGACTGCCTGACGGGCACGTCGACGGCTGACGCGAGCCCGAGCGCGAACGCCAGCGCGAAGACGTGCCAGAGCTGCACAGCGCCGGTCAGGTCCAGCACCGCCAGCACGAGCGCGAGCACGCCCATCGCGGCCTGTGCGCCGAGCAGCAGCCGGCGCTTGTCGTACCGGTCGGCGAGCACGCCGCCGTAGAGGCCGAACAGCAGCACGGGCAGGAACTGCAGCCCGACGACGACGCCGAGCGCGACGCCGTTGTCGCCGGACAGCTCCAGCACCAGCCAGTCCTGCGCCACGCGCTGACCCCACGTGCCGGTCAAGGACACGACCTGCCCCGCCGCGAACAACCGGTAGTTGCGGGTGCGCAGGGACCGGAACGTGACGGCGAGGTGCGGGCTCACGCGCGGTCCCGGCGTCGCGGGCGGGAGCGGCGCGGCGCAGTCACGAGCCGGCCAGCCGGTCGAGCAGCTCGGCCGCGCGCCGCAGCACGGCGCGGTCGTCGTCGTCGACCTCGCGCAGGCGCTGGGCCAGCCAGGCCTCGCGCCGCCGCCGGTCCTCCCGCAGCAGCGCCGCGCCGGCGTCCGTGATCGTCAGGAGCGCCTGCCGCCCGTCGGACGGGTGGGGCTCCCGCGCGACCAGGCCGGCGTCGGTCAGGGCGGCCACGACGCGGGTCATGGACGGCGGCTGGACGCGCTCAGCGGCTGCCAGGTCGCCGGGCGTGACCGGGGCGAGCCGCTCGACCGACGCGAGCGCGGCGAGCGCCGTCAGCGACAGCGAGGTGTCGGCGCGCTCGGCCCGCATCCGCCGGGCCAGCCGCATCACCGACAGCCGCAGCGCGCTGGCGAGGGCGGGGTCGGTGCGGGCCACGACACGTGCAACTCGTTCGCTCCGCTAACGATTCCCCCCGAACCCGACGTGAGCCCTCCCGACGGTTCCCGAGCGCCAGGGAGCCGAAGGGAGGGCTCCCGTCGGATCCGGGGGTGGAGTGGCTGATGCGGCTCC
>DATMJH010000316.1:0-4528 GCA_035554015.1 Mycobacteriales bacterium | reverse complement strand
CGCCACCGAGCACCAGTGACGCCGCGATCTCGTCGTTCGACAGCCCCCGCGCCATGAGCACCAGCACCTCCCGCTCGCGGTCGGTCAGCGCCTGCAGCGGCGCAGGCACGCCCTCGCCCGGGGGTGGCCGGCGGATGTGTTCCTCGATGAGCCGGCGGGTCACCTTCGGCGCGAGCAGCGCGTCGCCCGCCGCGACCGTCTCGATGCCCGCGACCAGCCGCTCCGGCGGCGTCGCCTTGAGCAGGAAGCCGGCCGCCCCGGCGCGCAGCGCGCCGTAGACGTACTCGTCGAGGTCGTAGGTCGTCAGCACCAGCACCCGCGTCGACGCCGCGCGCGCCACCAGCTCACGGGTCGCGGCGATGCCGTCGAGCACCGGCATCCGGATGTCCATCAGCACGACGTCGGGGCGGTGCTGCTCGACGACGTCGATCGCCTCCCGCCCGTTGCCGGCCTCCCCCAGCACGTCGACGCCGCGTGCCTCGAGCACCATCCGCAGCCCCGAGCGGACCAGCTCCTGGTCGTCGGCGACGACGACGGACGTCACGCGTCGACCGTCGCGAGCGGCAGCGCCGCCGACAGCGTGAACCGCCCGTCACGGGTGAAGCCGTGCTCGAGCCGCCCGCCGTACACCGACACCCGCTCGGCCATCCCGACCAGCCCCAGGCCGCTGCCGGTCGACTTCCCCGGCCGGCCGGTGTTCTCCGCCTCGATGACGAGCTCCTGCTCACTGCGTCGCAGCCGCAGCAGCGCCGCCCGGTCCGGCGCGTACTTCAGCGCGTTCGTCAACGCCTCCTGCACGACCCGGTAGGCCGAGAGGTCCACGCCCGCAGGCAGTCCCGCCAGCTCACCGTCCACCTCCAGGACGACGTCGAGGCCGCTGCGCCGGAACTGGTCGACCAGCGCGTCCAGCTCCTCCAGCCCCTGGTCCGGCGCGAGGCCGAGCTCGTCGTCGCTGTCCCGGATGAGGTGCAGCAGCCGGCCGGTCTCGGCGAGCGCGCGACGTCCGGTGTCGGCGACCTCGCGCATCGCCCGCGCCGCGCGGTCAGGATCGCGCCGCACGACGTCCTCGGCGGCGGAGGCCTGCACCACCATCGCGCTGATCGAGTGCGCGAGGACGTCGTGCAGCTCGCGGGCGATGCGCGAGCGCTCGGCCGTGACGGCGTCCTCCCGCACGGTGGCCTGCAGCCGAGCGAGCAGCTCGGCCTGCTCGGTCAGCCGCTGGTTGCGGTCGGCGAGCGTGCGCATCACCAGGCCGAACACGTACGGCGGGGTGAGCAGCGCGCTCATGAAGACGACGTCGGTGACGTCGGGCCCCTCGCCGTCCGAGCGGACGGCGAGCACCACGGTGTAGCCGAAGATGGCGGCCAGCCAGGCCAGGCCGCGGGCGTCCGGCAGGTACCGGCCCAGGCCGAAGACGGCCAGCACCATCACCAGGATCGGCGAGGCCAGCTCGTCGACCGGCGGGCCGACCTGCGACATGCCCAGCGGCAGCAGCGTCGAGACGAGCGCGACGGCGACCGGCCACCGACGGCGCAGCACCAGCGCGGCGCAGGCGGCGCCGCTGACGGCGAGCACGAGGGCCAGGTGCGGCGTGCGGTAGGTCACCGCCTCGACCGTCGCGACCAGCAGGATCAGCGCAGGCAGCAGGCCGTCGCGCCAGCCGACCCGCCGGGCCTCCCCCATCCGCCGACGGTAGCGGCGGCGCGGCGGTGACGACGTCAAACCCAGGGTTGACCCGGGACCAGCCCGCGGGCCGACGACACGGCCGGCAGCGCTTCCTAGCGTCGCCGGCACCGACGACCCAGAGGGGGACCCATGAGGCTGACCGACAGCCAGATCGGCAAGGCGGCCGTGGCCGCCGCGGCGGCGGGCACCGTGCTCGCCCCGGTGCACGCGCTGAGCCGGTTCGCGACGGCCGACGGCAAGGAGGACCTGGAGAGCGGCGCCGTCCGCGCCTGGGCCGAACCGGCCGCGGAAGCGCTGTCGCCGCTGCTCGACTGGGCCGGCGTCGACACGGTGTACACGACCTACGGCAAGCTCTGGGCGCCGATCCTGCTGGCGGCGCTGCTGTGCGCCGTCGCGACCCGGCGGGGTCGCGCGCCCCGCGGCGCGGAGACCTGGGGCTGGCGGCTGCACCTCACCGGCCTGGCCGGCATGACGGTCGGCGTGGCCGGGACGTACTGGACGCCGCTGCTCGAGGAGTTCTTCGCCGTCACGTTGCCGTTCATGCTCGTCGCGCTCATCGGCGCGATCCTGCTCGGCGCCGGCCTGCTGCGGCGGGGCTTCCGGCCGCGGACGACAGCCGTGCTGCTGCTGCTGTGGCTGCCGCTGTTCGTGGCCCTCAGCGCGCTGATCGCGATGGGCGCCGGCGTGCTGCCGGTCGTCGGGGCTTGGGCGGTCGCCGGCTACTCCCTTGCGGCCCGCGCGCCGGCGCCGCAGCCAGCCGACACCACGACCGTGGCGGCCTGACACCGCAGGTTGCAGCGAACCGGGCACAGCGGTCGATCCGCCCGCAAGGCGCCCGGAGCGGGGTGCGACAGTCGACGGCATGACGCTCAGCCGCCAGTGGCACCTCGCCCGCCGCCCCAAGGGCTGGCCCACCGCCGACGACGTCCGCCTGGTCGACGTCGACCTGCCCGAGCCGGCCGACGGCGAGGTGCTCGTCCAGAACCACTTCCTGTCGGTCGACCCGTACATGCGCGGCCGCATGAACGAGGCCAAGAGCTACGCGGCCTCCTACGAGCTCGACCAGCCGATGTACGGCGGGGCCGTCGGGCAGGTCGTCGCCTCGCGCAGCCCGGCGGTGCCCGAGGGCACGTTCGTGCGGCACATGGCCGGCTGGCGGACCACCGCCGTCGTGCCCGCCCGGCAGGTCGAGGTCGTCGACTCGGGCGCCGCTCCGCTGCCCGCCTACCTCGGCGTGCTGGGCATGCCCGGCCTGACGGCGTGGGTCGGCCTGTACGACATCGGCGCGGTCCGCCCAGGCGAGACGGTGTGGGTGTCGGCCGCGAGCGGCGCCGTCGGCAGCCTCGTCGGGCAGCTGGCCAGGCTCGCCGGCTGCCGCGTCGTCGGCAGCGCCGGCGGCAAGGAGAAGTGCGACTACGTCGTCGAGGAGCTCGGCTTCGACGCCTGCGTCGACCACCGCGAGGGCGACCTCGAGCGCCGGGTGCGCGAGCACGCTCCGGGCGGCGTCGACGTGTACTTCGACAACGTCGGCGGCGACCACCTGCGGGCGGCGCTCGAGCTCGCCAACCCGTTCGCCCGGCTGGTCGAGTGCGGGATGATCGCCGCCTACAACGAGAAGGCGCCGGGGCCGGACAACCTGTTCCACATCGTCGGCAAGAAGCTCACCGTCCGGGGATTCATCGTCAGCGACCACGCCGACCGGCAGCCGCTGTTCGTCAAGCACGTCGCGCCGCTGCTGAACGACGGCACAATCCGTTACCAGGAGACGGTGGTGGACGGCGTCGAGCGCACCTTCGAGGCGTTCCTCGACCTGCTGCGCGGCGGCCGGCACACCGGCAAGCTCGTCGTCGACGTCCGCCCCTGACCGTTCCGCGGCCGGCACGAGCGACCCGCCGCAGGTGTGAGCCGGGCGGGAGCGGTCAAGGCCGTCTGGCATGGCCGTCGCACCCGCTCCCGACGAGATCTACGCCCGCGCCGAGGAGGAGGGCCGCCGCCGGCTCGGCATGCCACCGCTCGAGCAGCTGTCCACGGCGTTCATCGCCGGCGTCACGGTCGTGTTCGCCATCGCCGCGCTCGGCGTCACCGAGGGCCTCACCGAGCCCGACGTGGGCGCCGGCCTGGCCCGCGTGCTCGGCGCCCTGGCCTTCGGCACCGGCTTCGTGTTCCTGGTGGTGGGGCGCTCGGAGCTGTTCACCGAGAACTTCTTCGGCCCCGTCGCGGCGACCGTCGACAGCGGCCTGCGCACCGGCCTGCGGCAGCTGCTGCGGCTGTGGAGCTTCACCCTCGCCCTCAACCTCGTCGGCGGCGCCCTGCTCGTCGCGGTGCTCACGGTCGAGGGGGCGCTGCCGGCGGGCGCGCCCGAGGCGCTGGACGGCGTCGCCGACGAGATCGCCGCCAAGAGCGCCGCGGCCACGCTCGCCCGCGCGGTGCTCGCCGGCGCCCTGCTGACCCTGCTGTCCTACCTCCTGCACGCCGTCGACAGCGTGCTCGGCCGCATCGCCGTGACGTACATGGCCGGATTCCTCGTCGCTCTCGGGCCGTTCGACCACGTCGTCGTCAGCGCCCTGCACCTGCTGTTCGGGCTGTGGCACGAGGCCGCGGTCGGCTGGGGCGACCTCGCGGCCGACCTCGGGCTCGCGACCGCCGGCAACCTCGTCGGCGGCGTCCTGCTCATGACCCTCACCCACACCGCCCAGGTACGCGGGGCCCGCGGGAGCACGGATGTGACGGCCGGGTAAACCCTGACCTCCCAGGCAGGAAAGCCGCGGCGGACGGCGAATCGAGCGGGTCAGGCGTGCCGACCGGCGCGCAGCCCGCCCTTGTCCCCGGCCACCCGCCGGCC
>DATMJH010000315.1:0-3213 GCA_035554015.1 Mycobacteriales bacterium | reverse complement strand
CTCCAGGGCGACGTCCGCGACCTGCTCCACCGTCACCGCCTCGAGCCGGGCCGGATGCTCCCGCAACCAGTCGAGGTCGAGCCCCTCGGCAGCGAGCGAGCCGATCATCGTCGCGAGCCCGCCGTGGCTGTCCAGCGAGATGAGCAGCGACCCCACCGCATAGCGCCGGGCCGCGTCCACCTCCGCGACGGTCGGGGGGACGGCGCCGAGGCGGCCCAGCTCGTAGCGGGTCTCCAACAGCGCGGCCGCGGTGACGTCGCTGGCGACGTCGGTCTCGACGCCGAGCAACGCGCCGCCGGGGATGCGCTCGATCCCGGAGTGCGCCCCGTAGGTGTAGCCCTTGTCCTCGCGGATGTTCTCCATCCAGCGCGAGGAGAAGTAGCCGCCGAAGACGAGGTTCGCCAGCTGGAAGGCCGCGTACCGGGGGTCCTCACGGCGCAGCGCCGGGGCGGACAGGCGCAGCTGGGACTGCACGGAGCCCGGACGGTGCACCAGCAGCAGGTCCTCGGCGCGCGGCGCCGGCGGCGCGGTGAGCTCGCGCGCCGTGCCGTCCGCCGTCCAGCCGCCGAGCGAGGCCTCGACCTCGGCGAGCACGGCGGCCGGGTCGACGTCGCCGACGACGACGAGCGTGGACCCGCCCGGCACCAGCGCCGCGGCCTGCAGCGCACGGACGTCCTCGGCGGGCACCCCCGCGACGGCCTCGGCGGCGGGCGTCTCCAGCGCCAGCGGGTGGTCGCCGAACCGCCGGCGCTGCAACGCCTCCCGCGCGATGGTGTCGGGCTGGGCGCGGGCGACCGCGATGCGCTCGACGAGCCGGTCGCGCTCGCGGGCCACCTCGGCGTCCGGGTGCGTCGCCGCGGTGAGGACCTCGCCGAGCACCCCGAGCACCACGGGCAGGCCCTCGACGAGCGCGGAGCCGCCGAGCTGCAGGCGCTCGGGGTCGACGTTCACGCCGAGGTCGCCGCCGACGGCGGCCAGCGCGTCGTCGATCCCGACCCGGTCACGCGTCGGTGTGCCGGTGAGCAGGGTCTCCGCGAGCAGCTCGGCGGTGGCGGCGTGCACCGGGTCGGCGGTGGCCGACGGACCGGCGAACGGCACCCGCAGGCGCAGCTCCGCCAGCGGCACGCCGGGCCGGTGTGCCACCAGGACCCGCAGCCCCGACGGCAGCGTGCGCTCGGCGACGTCGGGCAGCGGGACCTCGCGGGTGGCGCCCAGCGGGGGCAGCGGCCGCGGCCCGGCCGGGGTGCGGCCGATCTCCTCGGCGCTGCGGTGTGCCTGCCGCACGGCGGTCACGCCTGCTCCCTCGTGGTCGGTTCGACGCGCAGGACGGCGCGACCGCCGGAGCGCAACGCCGCGGCGGCGGTCCGCACCCGGTGCGGTGTGACGGCGGTGAGCCGCTCGGGCAGCTCCGCGGTGATCTCCGCGCGGCCGTACAGCAGCTCGCGGGCGCCGAGCCCGAGCATCCGCCACATCACCCGGTCGTTCTGCCGGTGCAGGCCCGACGACCAGCGCGCGACGAGGCGCGCCAGCTCCTCGGCGCTCGGTCCGTCGGCGGCGAGCCGGTCCAGCTCGTCGTCGACGGCGGCGAGCACGCGGTCGGCGTCCACCGACGCGGGGTGTACGGCGGTGATCGTGAACGTGTCGGGGTCGCGGGCGTCGAGCGGTCCCATCAGCCCGGCGCCCGCGGAGACGTCGGTGACGAGGCCGTCGGCGTGCACCAGCCGGCGCTGCAGCCGGGCGGCCTCGCCGTCGCCGAGGACCGACCCGAGCAGCGCGTGACCGAGGTAGCCGTCGAGGTCGGCCGCCGGGTCGGGCAGCCGGTAGCCGACGGCGAGGGCGGGCAGCGGCGCGTGCGCGTCGGGCACCGCCCGGCGGCGCTCCCCGGCCGGCGGCGGTTCGCCGAACGACCGCGGTGGCGGCACCGGCCGCGCCGGGATGTCGCCGAAGTGCTTCTCGACGAGCGCGAGGGCGGCGTCGACGTCGATCGGGCCGAGCACCGTCAGCTGCGCGTTGGCCGGCGCGTAGTAGGTGTCGAAGAACGCCGCGGCGTCGTCGAGGCTCGCCTGCTCCAGCTCGGAGAAGTCGCCGTAGCCGTTGTGCGCGTTGGGGAAGGTGTCGTAGAGGACCGGCGGGAGCAGGATCCACGGGAACCCGCCGTAGGGCCGGTTCAGCACGTTGAGCCGGATCTCCTCCTTGACGACGTCGACCTGGTTGCGCAGGTTCTCCTCGGTCAGCTTCGGCGCGCGCAGCCGGTCGGCCTCCAGGAACAGCGCGCGCTCGAACGCGGCGGCGGGGAGCACCTGGAAGTAGTCGGTGTAGTCCTGGTGGGTGGAACCGTTGAACAGCCCGCCGGAGCCCTGCACGTGTCGGAAGTGCGCCAGCTTCCCCAGGCTCTCGCTGCCCTGGAACATCAGGTGCTCGAACAGGTGCGCGAAGCCGGTGCGGCCCTCGGGCTCGGAGCGGAACCCGACGTCGACGTGCACCGCGACGCCGACGACCGGGGTTGCCGGATCGGGGACGAGCAGGACGCGCAGGCCGTTGGCGAGGCGGGTGCGGTGCAGGTCGACGGTCAGGGGGCTGGCGGTGACGGGCACGACGTCGACCCTAACCGTCCCTCCGTCGACCGGCCGGGGGCAGCACCACGAACTGGCGCAGCCCCAGGTCCGGGTAGGTGACGGGGCCGCGGGGCCCCGGTGTCCGATCGACGTTGATCCCGGTCTCGGGCAGGCCGAGCAGCTTGTAGCCGTCGAGCAGGCGGGTCGTGGTGTTCCAGAACGCGCCGGTGCCGGTGTAGGCGTCGAGGAAGCTCCGGGCCGCGGCCTCGTCGGTCGCGCAGACGGTGGCGGCCAGGCCGGAGGTCTCCCGGATCGCGACGGTCGCGGCGTCCACCGGCCCGTCCACCTGCGCGACGGTGACGTGGGCCTCCGCGCCGGCGTCCAGTGCCCACTCGTGGCCGAGCGGGTGGTCGTGCGGTGGCAGCGACGGGACGATGCCGCGCTCGCGCAGCACCCGCTCGGCGACGGGCCAGAGCCGCGCGTAGGCGGGGCGGTCGAGGAGCAGCAGGTTGAGCCGGTTGCAGACGCCGAGCCGGTCGGTGCCGTCGTGCACCAGCCGGGCGGCCAGTGCCTCGTCGGCGCTGGCGTCGAGGTAGAGGACGCCGCCGCCGTCGGCGTGCGCGAGGACGCGGGTGCCGGCGGCGGCGCCGAGCGCGGA
>DATMJH010000314.1:0-3797 GCA_035554015.1 Mycobacteriales bacterium | reverse complement strand
GCGGTCGAGCAGGGCGCGCTCCTCCTCGTCGGACATCAGCTCGTCCTCGGCCGGTTCGAGACCGGTCGCCCGCAGGCGAGCCTCGAGCAGCAGCCGGTAGGTGTGGTATCCCTCGTGCTCGACCGGCGGCCAGAGGATCTCGGCGTGGCTGAGCGCAGTCAGCAGCGGAGGCACAGCCTCCTCGGCCGTCACCTCGCGCAGCTCGCCGAGCTGGTCCGCGTCCCACGCGCCGAACGCGTCCGCGTCGGTCATCACGACCGTCTCGACCGTCCGGCCGAGGGCACGGCTGGTCTCGACGGCGATGACGTGGTCACCGTGGTCGAGCAGCGTGACGCGGTGGTCGTCGTAGGGGTCGCCGCCGACAGCCGCACGCTGCAGCGGCGGCGCCGGCTCGTCCAGCCACGGCAGGTCGGCAGCGACGTCGCGGGCCCATTCCTCCCACGCGGACCGCACGGCCGGGGCGTCGGTGACCAGCGTCATCGCCGCCACTACGGCAGCGCTGTTCGCCGACCGGCGCTTCGACGCATCGGCGACGAGAGCCTGCACCGCCTCCTGGCCCACGTAACGCGTGCCGCTGTCTCCGGACATGGTCGCCGATCCGACCGCGACGCTCGCGAAAGTCTCCGCCTGAAGCCGCGTGGTGCCCGGCTCGAGCAGCCAGCGGGCGTCGGAGATCACTGTTCCGGTCCAGCTCCTCGGCGCGGTCCGCCCGCGCGTCGAGCGATGCGACTTCTTGCGACCGCGGCTCTTCGGCATGACTGGCATTGCACCAGACGGGCGACGGGGGAAGTGCAGCGTCCGGCCGTGCATCACCCAGGCCGCAGCCGATGTCAGAACAACGAGGCCTGCGCCTGATCGTCCACGCGGGCGGTGATCCGGCGGCGGACGGCGGCGTCGGGGTCGTCGGCGGCCAACTGGCGCGCCCGCTCGCTCTCACCGCTCGCGACGAGGCGATCCAGCGCCGCCGCGCGCACCGACCCGTCCGGCCAGGACAGCGCCGTGTCGAGCACCACGGCGGCCGTCCCCGCGGGCAGCACGTCGAGAGCGTCGAGCAGGCCCAGCGCCAGTGCCGCCGCGTCTCCCGCGGGCAGGCTCGCGGCGAGCGCCAGCAGCTCGTCGGGTTGAAGAAGCCGCCGGCCGGTCGCCCGCGCGGCCGCCCAGCGGCGCAGCACCGGCGGCACCCGCCGGGACACGGCTCCGGAGGCGGCCGAGGGAGCGGGATCGTCGATGACGTCGTCGGCGTCGTCGACGTCGTCGGCATCGTCGGCGTCGGTGTCGTCGTCCGGGCCGGGGAGGACGACGATCGTCTCGCCGCTGAAGAGGGCGTCGAGATCCATCTCCAGCGCCAGTCGAGTGCCGCCCAGCGCCGCCAGCGCGATGTCGTCCAGGTCGTCGTCACCGAGCAGCCCGGAGCGGGCCAGGCCGTCGATCAGCCTGCGCGTCAGCCGCTCCCAACGCCTGTCGGTGAGCAGCAACAGGGCGGTCTGCCGAGCCCGTGAGCGGTCCGCCGTGTGGTGGTTGCGGAACAGCAGCTCGGCGTCCGCGGTCGTCGTGCGTCGGGGTCTCCAGCCGCCGAGCAGCAGCAGGTGCAGGGCGTCGAGGTCGGGAGCCTCGAGCAGCGCCAGGCCGTCCTCGCCGAGCTCGTCGGCGAGCCTGGCGAGCAGCGCCGGGTCGGCGCTCACGCCGGCCGGGCCAGCTGCCCGGCGAGCCGCCGTCCGCCCTTCCCGCGCGCGCCGCCGGTGCGCCGGATCACCGTCGCGCCCGAGGCGTCCTCGATCACCGGCGCGTAGCCGGCCTGCTGCAGCGCACTCAGGACGGTGTCCGGATCGGCGTCGCCGACGAGGACGGCTGGGGCCAGCTCCCGCAGGCCGAGCCGACGCAGCGACCGGGTGCTCGCGATCTCGGTGGCCAGTGCCGCGTCGGCACAGCGCAGGTAGCAGCCGGCGGCGCCGATGCGCACCCGCCCGTGCTGCCGCGCGGTGTCGTGCACCAGGTACTCCAGGGTCTGGGGCACGCCGTGCCGCGCGACGGCTCGCAGCCGCGTCAGCAGGGTGTCGGCGGGCATCCCGCCGTCCAGCGCCCGACGCACGGAGGCCGCTGAGAAGCGCCAGGTCGTGGCGGCGCCGCGGGACTCCCGGTCGGCTGCCGCGTCGAGCAGCGTGCGCAGGTCCGGCGCCGGTGGACCGGGCACGACGGCGGTGAGGTCGGCCTGCAGCACCAGCTCCTCGATCGCCGCGGCGAACCAGTCGTTCACACCCAGGCCGGCCGGCCGCTTCTCGGCAAGCAGGTTGCGGCCCGCCGAGCTGAGCGTGCCCTCGGCCAGCACGCCGAGCAGCGCCGCCTCGGCCAGCAGGTCGCGCAGGAGGTCGTCGCCTCCACCGGACATCGCCGCCGGCCGGTCCCAGGTCAGCTGCGCCACCAGGGCGTCGACGTCAGGCCGGCCACCGGCGAAGACCGGCAGCATCAGTCGCTTGAGCTCCACCGGGGAGATGCGCGCACCGCCCATCAGCGGAACCAGCGCCGGCAGCGGCTTGCCGTCGGCCTTGTCGGCCGTGAGCGGCTGGTCCAGCCGCAGCCACGCGTCGAGCAGCGCCGCGTACCGCACGGCCGCGGGCTCGCGGCCCACCGGTCGTAGCTGGCGTCCAGGCGCACGGTGGACCCGGCGTCCAGCAGCCCGGCCGCGGCGAGCAGCGTGAGCAGGGAGATGACGCCACGCTCGTCGCGGCCGACGGCGGGGGCGAGCCGGCGCACCTCCCGCAGCCCGACGCCGCCGTCCTTCAGCCGGGTCAGGGGAACCTCGTCGATCGCCTCGCACAGCGCGCCAGCGGCGTCGAGCAACCGGTGCGCCGCCGTCGAGGCAGCCCGGTCGACGTCGGCGGCGGGCCGGGCCTCGGCCACGGGCACGGCGGGGCGCTCCGGGTCGAGCCGGCGCACCAGGCGGCCGCCGCGCAGGGCGAGCGCCACCTCCCGCGGCACCTCGAGGGTGCCCCACTCGGCCGGCACCAGCAGCGCCCGCTCGGCCAGCCACTGCTGCGGCTCGCTCCGCCGGACGCCGTAGCCCTGGACGGACGGGTCGCGGGTGGCGCCGCTGCCGGCGTCGAGCGCCGTGAGCAGTGCGCGGGCCGGCTCAGGCGCGTCGCCGACCAGCGTCTGGACGGCGTCGAGGTCGGACAGGAAAGGCTCGATCAGGTCGATCGCGGCGACCCGGGTCGGCACCGCCCCGAGCCCCAGCGTGTCGGCCATCCTCCGCACGCTCGCTGCGTCGACCCTCGCCAGCCGCTCGCGCACCGGGCGGCCCAGTCCGAGCGGGCGGTAGTCCAGGACGTAGGAGAGGTCGGCCAGCGCGCCGCCCGGTTGCAGCAGCCGTTCACGCGACAGCGCCTGCAGGCCGCGGTCCAGCTGCTCGGCGGTCGCCAGGTCGCCGACCGCTCGGGCGACGTCGGCCCGGCGCACCTGGCCGCGCTCGGCGACGGTGGCGCACACGTCCAGCAGCTGGCGAGCGAACAGGTCCAGGCGCGCGACGGCGGCGGCGGCCCCCCAGGGGGTGAGCGGCCCCGACCCGTCGTCCGGCCCGGACAGGTCGAACTCCTGCAGCCAGGTGAGCAGCTCGTCGCGATGGGGCACGGACCGGCCTCCCGGAGGACGCGACCGCCGGGGGAGGGGAAGGCAGCGGGCGCGGGCAGCGTAGCGACGGGCGGCGGCCGGCCGGGCAAGGCTCGCCGACCTCGAGGAGACGGCGCGGCAATGCAGAACGGGTCTACCAGCTCAGCGGCCGGCTACACCGGCGGGAACGGCTG
>DATMJH010000313.1:0-2340 GCA_035554015.1 Mycobacteriales bacterium | reverse complement strand
GTCACGAAGCTGGTGCCGTTCGGTGCCTTCGTGCGCGTCGACGAGGGCATTGAAGGCCTGGTGCACATCTCCGAACTGGCCGAGCGCCACGTGGAGATCCCGGAGCAGGTCGTCAACGTCGGTGACGAGCTGCTCGTGAAGGTCATCGACATCGACCTCGAGCGCAGGCGCATCTCGCTGTCGCTCAAGCAGGCGAACGAGAACGGCGTCGTGCCGGTCGAGCACTTCGACCCGGCGCAGTACGGCATGTCGGCCCAGTACGACGAGCAGGGCAACTACATCTACCCCGAGGGCTTCGACGCCGACACGGGCGAGTGGCTGCCCGGCTTCGAGCAGCAGCAGGCCGAGTGGGAGCGCCAGTACGAGGAGGCGCGCAAGCGCTTCGAGGCGCACCAGGACCAGATCAAGCGGATGCAGCAGGCCGACGCCGAGGCGGCCGTGCCGGCGTCGTACACCTCCGGCGCCGAGGAGGGCGAGGCGGCCGAGGGCGGCGACGCGCCGCGCCCGGCACCGACCCCGAGCGGCGGCACGCTGGCGTCCGACGAGGCGCTGCAGGCGCTGCGCGAGAAGCTCTCCGGCGGCGCGAGCTGACGCTGGCCCACTCCGCCTGAGACGAAGGCCCTCACCCAGCCGGGTGGGGGCCTTCGTCGTGCGCGCTCCGGTCGGACGCCGCCGCCGGCCGCGACCGGTACCGGCGGCGAGTGGCACGTCGGACACATCCGGACATGGGCGCCTCTGGGCTCACCCGACGAGCGCATTGAGTGACGAGGCCCGTCCGACGACGTCATGAGGAGCCCGCACCGACGGGCTCCGGCGGCCGGGACCGGCCGCCCACGTCACCTCGACGGCCGGTGGGACCGGCTGTCCGGACGCCGGGAAACACCCATGCTCGACCGTGCCCTGACCGTGATCGCTGCCGGCCTGCTCGTGGGGGCGGGCCCCGCCGCCGCGGGCGGCAGCGCTGGGGCGGCGACGACGTGCACGCGGCACGTCGCCGTCACGGGGTCGGACACCGCCTCCGGTTCGGCGACGGCGCCGTGGGCGACGCTCGCCAAGGGACTGACATCGGTCACGGCCGGCGACGTCCTCTGCGTGCACGCAGGCCGGTACGCCGCACCGCAGGTCACCCTCCCGCCCGGCACCTCGACCGCGCCGATCACCCTGGAGCCGGCGGGCGACGGCCCGGTCGTCGTGATCGGCGCGACCTCGCTGCGCAGGCCCGAACACTGGGTGCTCCGCGGGCTGGAGTGGACCAACCCGGGTGGCAGCAAGGCCATCGTCACCCTCGCCGGCGGCACCGGCTGGACGTTCGAGGGCAACCACCTGTACGACGGCGGGTACGCCGGGCTGCTCGTCGGCAGGTCGTCGACGTACGGCAGCCCGCACCGCTACACGATCCGTGCCAACGTCATCCACGCGACGTCGGCCTCGAACCTGTACCACAACCCGGGTCGCGAGAGCCGTGGCGGGCTGATCGAGCGGAACCTGCTCTTCGACGCCGGCTCCCAGAACCTCAAGCTCGGGTGGGGCGGCACGGATGCCTGCACCGGCACCAACTACGACAGCTTCGGGATCGGTGAGGTGGTCGTCCGCTACAACACGATGCACGGCGCGCCCCAGCCGCTGGCCGTCGCCGAGGCCGGCGGTGACCTGCCGGTGCTGGTGCATCGCAACCTCGTCTCCGGGCCGCTGCGCACCCACCCGGTCCGGATCGGCAACGTCGAGGGCTGCCTGCGCGACAACGTGAGCGTGGTCGACAACCTGGCCCACGGGGGGACGACCTTTCTCGAGGACTTCGACGACGCACCCTCGATCGTGGCGAAGGCGGTGGACAACGTGTGGCCGCGCGACCCGGCCTATGACTCGACGACGAGCCCTGACGGCTTCCGCCCGCAGGACCCGGTGGCGCAGGGCTACGGCCGGTACGCCGGCACCGCGTCCGAGCCGACGTCCGAGCCGACGTCCGAGCCGACGTCCGAGCGGACGTCCGAGCGGACCACGGACTCGTCGAGCCCGTCACCGGCGTCCACCCGGCCAGGCACGGGCGGTGGTGGCGGCAGCGGCGGCGGCAAGGGCCGCAAGACGTGATCCGCTAGGACGCGTCGGGCCAGCCGGTCGCCGCTCCCGGCCGCCGCGGCGAGGTGGCCGGAGCCCCGTCGGGCCAGCCGGTGGCCGCCGCGACGACGGCGCTGCGAACCCGGCGTCCCTTCGCGAACCACGAGAAGGGTGTCGCCGTCGACGACCTGCGGCCCGGCATCGAGCGGTCGCGCGACGTCGGTGATGACGAGCGACGGCGCGTAGCCCAGGTCGCGGTCCTGCGGGCGTACCCAGCCGCCGCGT
>DATMJH010000312.1:0-2195 GCA_035554015.1 Mycobacteriales bacterium | reverse complement strand
GCGGTGTTCGACCCTCCCGTTGTCAGCGGTCGCGACCTGTCGACAGTGGTGGGGGGGCTGCTGAGCTCGTGACGTCGCGAGCCGGCATCGCCGGTGTCGCGGGCGGGAAGAGCTGTCGCCTCAGCCTCGTCCGGAGGGGCGCAGCTCGTACGCCCCCCAGACGGCGAGCAGAGCGGCGTACAGCCAGGTGCGGCCGGCGACCGGCTCGACCGCCTGCTGCTCCATCAGCGCGAACGCGCCGAAGAGCAGCACGGGCAGGGCGATGCTCATCGCGCTGACCGAGAAGCCGCGCACCTGAGCGAGCAGGGCGGCGAGCACGCCACCCAGGCCGAGCGCCATGACCGCCAGCGCGAGGAACTGGAAGCTGTCGGGCGCCCGGCCGTCAGCCAGCCACAGCCCCGCTGCGAGCCCGACACTCGTGATGACGAGCCCCGGACCCCACAGCGTGCCGCGGCTGCGGCCGGCGATCGCGGCAGCGAGCAGAGCCGTCGGCGGTACGGGGCGTGGTGCGAGCGTCGTCCGCGGTGGCGTGGTCCATGGGTGTCCTCCTGTATCGCCGCCCGGACGGGCGGGTCTGCTGGTGACTACGCACACGCCGGCCGGTCGGATGCGGGGGAAGGCAACCCAGGTGGCCGTGTGGCCGCTCGGTCGGCGTGCAGGTCTACAGCCGGGTCAGCTGCAGTGCTGCTCCGGCCATGACCCCTGTGCCGACGAGCAGGACGACGGCGGCGGTCACGGCCGGGAGCAGCGCTGCGATGCGCAGCGCCGCCGCCGCCGGGCGGCGGTGGCCCGCCGTCGAGAGCGCACGGGCGACGCGGTCGCGGCCGCGGGCGAGGAGCAGCCCGGTCAGGGTCAGGGCCAGCGCCATGCCGACGCCGAAGAACACGACGAGCACGACACCGAACCAGGCGCGCCCGAGGGCGATGCCGCCGACGAGCACCACGAGGGCGGAGGGGCTGGGCACCAGGCCCCCCGCGAAGCCGACCGCGAGGAGCTCGCGGGCTCCCCTGCCCGGCGGTGGCACCTCGTGGGTGTGGGTGAGCAACCCGTGGGAGTGCGGCTGAGCACTGGGCACGGGGCGCGGGTGTTCCTGGACGGCAACGGCGCGCCCGCCGTGGTCGTGCCCCTGTGCGTGCTCGTGCGCGTGTCCGTGATCGTGCTCCCGGTGCCCGTATGCGTGGTGACGGTCGTGCGGTCCGGGCGGCGCCGACGCCGGTAACAGGGCCGGAGCGGTGCGGTCGGGGACGCTCGCCGACCGGCGGCGTCGGGTGGCGGAGCGCAGCAGCGCGACACCGATGCCGGCGAGCAGCAGCCCGCTGGTCAGCGTGAGCCACGGGTACAGCCGCTCCGGCGCGGCGAGTCCGAGCGCGGTGAGGCCGATTCCCAGGGACAGCACCCCCAGGGTGTGGGTCGCCGTGACCGACGCGCCGATGACGGCAGCGTCCCGCACCGAGCCTCCACGGCCGAGCAGGTAGGCGGCCATGAGCGTCTTGCCGTGACCGGGCGCGAACGCGTGCGCGCCACCGAGCGCCGTGGCCACGAGCAGGGCCAGCAGGACGAAGCCGGCGTCGAGCCGGTCGCGCGCGACCAGGTCGGTGAAGGCGTCGGTCACGCGGTCGGTGGTCCCCGGTGCGACGTCGAGCGGTCCGCTCGCCAGCAGCGCCCCGATGCCGTCGACGACGCCGCTGCCGCTGCGCACCACGAAGGACGCGCTGCGCACGTCGAGCGGTGAGGTGAGCAGGTCGTCGGGGTACTGACGGAGCGCGTCGCTGATGCTGCTCACCGGCACGTCGGAGCCGGCGAGCCGGGTGCCGTCGCCGGCGGCCGTCGTCTCGTGCCAGCCGCTCGGTCCGGGAGGCGGGATCAGCGAGAAGTCCACCCGGGCGCCGACGAGGCGGCCGACGTCGCCGCTGGTGAGCCGGCAGACCAGACGGGCGGTGCGCAGGCCGGCAGCGCCGGGTGGGAAGTCGAGGGACTCCGCGGTGACGGTCAGCGGAACCGGCTCGCCGTCGACCTGCAGTCGCGCGCCGCGCGCTGTGCCCGTGCACTGCTGGGCGGCCGCCGCCTCCGAGCCGCCGGGCAGCTCGCCACTGACGCCGTCGAGGTCCGGAAAGGTCTGGCGCGTCGGGATCTCGGCGCGGTCGACGACGACGTCGACGCGCACGGACGTCGGCTCGACGACGACGGCGCTGTAG
>DATMJH010000311.1:0-5460 GCA_035554015.1 Mycobacteriales bacterium | reverse complement strand
GGCCTTCGACGCCGGCACGGTCACCACGCCCGTCGCCGTCGCCGGCGCACCGCAGTACGTGCCGCTCGCCAGCGGCCCGCTCACCGTGGCCGGCACGCCCTTCGTCGACGCCGCGGTGACCACGACGTCGCCGGACGCGCGGGCGTTCTTCGCCCTCGCCGTCGGCACCAGCCCGGCGGACGCGAGGGTCGCGCACCACAACCTGCTGCCGCACCGCGAGATCGACCCGGTCTCCGGTCAGCAGCGCACCATCGAGCTGCCGGCCGTCTCGCTCGAGGTGCCCGAGGGCGACCAGCTGTTCCTCGTCGTCGCGCCGTCCGCCGAGATGTTCGGCGCGCACACCAGCCGGGTGCCCGGGCTGATGACGCTCGACGCCGCGTCGGTGCGGGTGCCGGTGCTCGCCGCGGACGACCTGACGGCCGCCCGCGGGGAGCCGGCCGGCTCGGGTGGCGACACCGGCGGGAGGACCGGCACGCAGGTCCGCGCGGCAGGGGTGCGGACGCTGCCCGCCACCGGCGTCGACGCGGCGCCGGCTGCGGGCGCGCTGCTGCTGGCCGTCGCGGCGGGGGCTGCCCTGCTGCGGCGCCGGAGCGCCGGGCCGAGCGGGGGCTGACCGCCGGCCGGAGACTGCGGGCAGACGCATGCCGGCGACGGTGATCTCCTCCACGCTGAGGGACAGCTCGGCTGGCCGGACGCGACGACCGTGAGGGGTGACGCCGTCGACGTCGTCGGCCGGGTCGAGAGCCGCACGCTCGACGGGTCGTGCGCAGGAGCTCGTCTACCGGCCGACGCCTCGGTGACTGCGTCATGCTGCGGCGGACGCCGACCGCGAGGAGAGCAGCGTGGACTTCTTCCCAGATCCACCTGGCCCGCCGGGTGCGGACGAGCCGCCGGAGCCTCCGCAGCCGGTGTGGATGGGCCCGCCGGACGACGTCCTGCCCGGCGTCGTGCCCGTCGAGCTGGTCCTGGCTCGATCGGAGAGCACGGTCGTTCTGCTGACCGGGGTCCGAGCCTTTCCGACCGGCCTGCAGATGAACCTCGCCGTGCGGGTCCGGGGCGGGGCCGCTCGGCACGACCTCCACAGCGAGGTGTTCGACGGGCCGTACCACCACGGCATGGAGGCGGAGTGGCAGCAGCGCCGCCTGAAGTGGGGGTTCGAGTTCGCCGACGGTCGTCGCGCGACGAGCGTCGACCCCTGGCCGCAGCCGCCGAACCAGGACCACCGTCGGCCGCATGATCCGGAGGACTGGCTCTGGGAGCCCGACCACCCGGTGCTGACCGGCGGAGGCGGTGGCGGCGGCAGCCGCGCGGTCGACAGGGACTACTGGTTGTGGCCGCTGCCCCCGCCCGGACCCCTGCGCGTCGTCTGCCAGTGGCTGGACCAGGGCATCGACCTCACTGTGCAGGACCTGGACGCCACACCGTTCCTGGAGGCTGCCGGGCGGGCGCAACCCGTGTGGCCACCGGAGTAGCGCGCGGCTGTCACAGCCCCGAGCCGGCACCGGCGGCGGCCGCGCTTTCCGCGGAAGCCGGTTGTCCACAGCGAGGTGCGACGGCCTGCCGGCGTCCTGGGCGTGTGCCTGCGGGTCGACTGCCACCGCAGGCGTCGGCGACACCGCGACCGCCCCGCCACGCCAACCCGACCGATGACTCCCGTTCGCCGGCGACGTCTGCTCCACTGCGGGCGACGGCCCGTCCGACGACGAGGAGCATCCGTGAGCACCAGGCTGAACCCGTACCTCACCTTCCCGGGCACGGCGCGGGAGGCGATGACGTTCTACGAGAGGGTCTTCGGCGGCACGCTGACCGTCATGACGTTCGCCGACGCCGGCGCCGAGGGTGTGCCGGACCCGCAGAAGGTCATGCACGCGATGCTCGAGACCTCCAGCGGCTACACGCTGATGGCCTCCGACGCGCCGCCAGGCATGGACTACGAGCAGGGCAACTCGATGGCGGTGAGCGTCAGTGGTGACGACGTCGACGAGCTGCGCCGGTACTGGTCGGCGCTGTCGGCCGACAGCACGGTGACCATGCCGCTGGAGATCCAGATGTGGGGTGACGAGTTCGGCTCGTGCACCGACCGGTTCGGCGTCACCTGGATGGTCAACATCGCCGGCGACGCCGTGCGGGGCTGAGCCCGGCGCCTCGTCAGCTGGCTTGGGCGAGCACGGTGCTGACGACGTAGCCGAGGTCGAGGCGGGCGTCGCCGTTCTGTGCGTGCAGGGTTTCCGCGGAAATCAGTTGTCCACAGCCGGCGGCCAGGTCGGCGGGGTCGCCCCAGGGCAGGGCGGGGTGGTGCAGGACCGGCACGCCGTCGGCGGTGTGGACCTCGAGCCGCCGGTCGGGGTGCAGCACGAGCTGGAAGCCTTGGGTGTGGATGAGGGTGTGGTGCCGGCTGCAGACCAGCACGAGGTTGTCCAGGTCGGTGCGGCCGCCGGCGGACCAGAAGCGCACGTGGTGGGCGTGCAGCTTCTTGTGCCGGGTGCAGCCGGGGAAGCGGCAGCGTTCGCCGTCGATGGTGCCGAGCAGCTCGCGCAGCGCTGCGCTGGCCTCGCGCTGGTTGCGGCCCAGGTCGTGCCGGCGCAGGTCGGCGGTGGTGAGCGGGCGGAGCCGGACGGCGCCGTCGCGGCCGGGCAGGGTCTTCATGATGGTGCGCAGGCTGGTCGGGGGCAGCAGCTCGCCGTCGGACTGCCGGGCCCAGCCGGACAGCGGGTCGATGTGGGCGGTGAGCTGGCGACGGCGGCGGCGGGTGATGCCGGGGTGGGTCTGGTTCTCGTCGGCCAGCGCCTGCTGGGTCAGGGCGAGCAGCGCGTCGGCGTCGGTGACCGGAGCGGGCTGCGGGCCGTCGTCGGCCGGATCGCCCGCCTCGCCCGCCGGACAGGCCGTCTCGTCCGCCGGATCGGCCGTCTCGTCCGCCGGGTCGGCCGTCTGCGTCGCCGGGTCGGCCCCCCGCGTCGCCGGGTCGCTGCCGGGCTGGGCGGCGGCGTCGCGGTCGCGCTGCAGCTGCGCCTTCTTGGCCTCCAGCCCGGCCCGCACGACCGGCGCGTACTGCGCCGGGCCTCGGATGGTCAGGGTGAAGTTGCCGTGCTCGTCGTAGCGCAGCGAGGTCCGCAGCGGCCAGGCCGCGGCCTGCGGGTCGGTCTCGGCCAGCTCGTTGTGCCGGGCCCGGGCGACGCCGCGCACGATCTTCTCCAGCTGCGCCGCCGAGCTGCTGCGGCCCAGCATCACCCAGTCCACGCCGTCGCCGGTCTCGGCGACCCGGGTGATCGCCCGGACCTTGCTGTAGGACAGCCGCCCGTCGGCGAACGCCGCGGCCACCTCGGGCAGCTCCTCGAGCCGGTGCGCCACCCGCACCCGCTCGTGCGCGGTGCCCAGCGACAGCCCGGTGCGCCAGGACAGCCAGTGCCCGCACGACAGCATCCCCGGCCCGCTCCAGCCGCCGCGCCGGTCGAACTCGGCGATCCAGGCCAGCAGCTCGGCCTCCGCCGCCGCGATCCGGCCGGCCCGCAGGCAGATCCCGTCCGCCAGCTCGTCGATGCTCAACTCCGAAAGACACGTCATTGCAGCAACTTACGAACCAGCACCGACAGAAATCGCGTCGGCGAACGCCGCGTCAGGAGAGTCGATTCCGACGGGCGGCACCCCGTTCTCGCTCGGCCGGCGCTGACGGATCGGGGTCTCAGTCGGCGAGCGGCGGCCAGTCGATCGCCTCGACGATCTGCTGCGTCATCATGCCCAGCACCGCGCTGTCCGGCCGCTCGGCGCCACCGGCCGGCAGGTCGAGGACCCGCGCCGATCTCGTGCGCGGGGTGCGTCGCGGTCTGCCGCGCCCGACGCGCCGTCGCCGTGGCGTCCGGTGACGCCGCGCCGGACGGCGTCGCCTTGTGGTTCGTTGCCGTCCGTGGAAGAGAGGAGCCGCCATGAGATTGCTGCCCTGGCGCCCGTCCGGCTGGACCGTCGACGACCTCCACCAGCTGCCCCGCGGTGACGGCTGCAAGTACGAGCTGATCGACGGGGCGCTGTGGGTCGAGCCGCCACCGCCCCCCGAGCACGCCCAGGTGATCGAGCGGCTGGCCGAAGCGCTGAGCGACGGCGCTGCGCGCGCGGGCATGACGGTTGCCGCATGGCGGCCGTCTCCGGCACCGGAGCTCGTCGACGTCAGCCCCCACCTCGACGACGGGACCTGGTGGTTCGGGGTCGACGAGCCCGACGTGGACGGATGGCGGATCGAGCAGGTGAGCAGCGTGCCGGAGCAGGTGTGGCTCGAGCTGGTCGGCGGCAGCGTCCACCTGCCTCCCGAGCCGACGGCGACGCACCAGGCCGTGGTCGGAGCCCTCGCCGCGGCCCTGTCGTCGGTGACCGCTGACGTGCGGATGCAGCACGACGTCGTCCTGGACGGCAGAACGCGACTGCGGCCGGACATCGTGGTCGGTCGACCTTCCGACGCCCCACGGCTGGTCGTCGAGGTGAGCGAGGACCCGACAGACCTCGTCGACCGGCACCTCCGGCCGGTCCTGTGGGCCGACGCCGGGGCGCGCGTACTGGCGTCTGCAGCTCGAGCCTCCCGCGCTGGTGACGCTCCTGCTCGAGGGCTCGGGCTGGCGCGAGACCGGCCGATACGACGACGACGTCGCGATCGACGAGCCGGTGCTGCTGCGCATCCGGCTCGCCGACCTGTGGCCTGGGCCGGTCACCTCGCCGGCAGCCGCGCTTCGAGCCACCGCGGGCCCTCGACCCGGGCGCCCACGTCCGTGACCCGGTCCCGAAGCCCGCGGTCCGCCGTCACGACCAGCACCTCCTGCCCGGCGGCGCCGAACGCAGCGGCCAGTTCGACGACGAGGTCGTCGCCCTCACCGGTCGCGTGCCGTACCTCGACACCGTCGGTCACGGTGCCCTCGGCGACGCCGGCCCGAGCCTGCCCCTCGAGCACCACGACCACCCGGTGCCGGCCGGCGATCTCCGACGAGCGCAGCCGGGCGACCAGCCGTGCAGCAGCACCCGGCCGGTCGCGCCACCAGCCGTCCGGTCGGGAGCCGACGACGTTGGCGGCGTCAACAATCAGCACTGGCTCTCCTCCTGGCACACGTCAGGGGTAGCAGAGCTCGCCCCTGCGCCGGCGAGGCGGTCGCGAGCTACCTTCGCTGCCGTGACCGACGCCCGCCGCCTGGTCGACAAGCTGTGGTCGTACTGCAACGTGCTGCGCGACGACGGCGTCTCGACCATCGACTACGTCGAGCAGCTGACCTACCTGCTTTTCCTGAAGATGGCGCACGAGCGGGAGACCCGGCCGATCAAGCCGGAGCGGATCGTGCCGCCGGAGTGCTCGTGGCAGCGGCTGCTCGACGCCGACGGCGACGAGCTCGAGCTCCGCTACCGGCGCATCCTCGAGGACCTCGGCAAGCAGAAGGGCGTGCTCGGCGTCGTCTTCCGCAAGGCCCAGAACAAGATCCAGGACCCGGC
>DATMJH010000310.1:0-5521 GCA_035554015.1 Mycobacteriales bacterium | reverse complement strand
GACGACGCCGGCCGGGCCGGCCTACGACGTGGTCGCCGTGCAGAAGACGCTCACCGACCTGCGCTACTACGGCGGAGCGATCGACGGGCGGCCCGGCTCGGCCATGCGCAGCGCCGTCATGGCGTTCCAGAAGGTGCAGGGGCTGTCGGCCGACGGCGTCGTCGGTCCCGCCACCCTCACGGCGCTCGCAGCGCCGAAGAAGCCGTCGCTGCGCGCCTCGGCCCCGAGCAACCGGGTGGAGATCGACCTCACCAAGCAGGTCCTCTACGTCGTCAAGGGCGGCGCGATCAGCCGCATCCTGCCGGTGAGCTCCGGCAACGGGGAGACCTACCTGCAGAAGAACGGCTCGAAGGCACGCGCCCTCACCCCGACCGGCTGGTACAAGATCCAGCGCCGCATCGTCGGCGAGCGCCACGCCGACCTCGGCACCCTGTACGACCCGCAGTACTTCTACCGAGGCTGGGCCATCCACGGCTCGAACAGCGTCCCGGCCTACCCAGCCAGCCACGGCTGCGTGCGCGTGACGCGGGCCGACGCCACGTGGCTGCTCCGGCAGATCAACGTCGGCACGTCTGTCTACCTGTACGGCGGCACGCACACCTTCACGGCCGGCAGCAGCGCGCCGGGTACCGACACCCCGAGCGGCGACTCGGCGTCGTCGCCCTCCACGTCGCCGGCGCCCAGACCGACGCCGACCACCACGAGCCCGTCACCGACGGCGACCACGACGAGCCCGACGCCGACGCCGACGAACACGTCGACGAGCCCGACGCCGACAGCGACGGTCGCCGCCCCCTGACGGCGGCGGCTACAGGCCGCGGGGCTCGGGCAGCAGGTCGGGGAAGACCGGGTCGCGCTTCTCGGCCCTGGCCGTGAAGGCCTCCATCATGTCGCCGGGCTGGAACATGCCGGCCTGCCAGGTCGCGATCTGGTCCAGCGCGTCGTCGACCCCGTGGTCGCGGGCGTAGTTCATGGCGACCTTCGTGCCCCACACGGCCAGCGGCGACTTGCCGGCGATCTCACGGGCGGTCGCGAGGACGCCGTCGAGCAGGCTCTCGTGGTCGGGGTAGACGTGCTGGACGAGACCGACCTCGTACGCGCGCTCCGCGGGCATCCGGCGGCCGGTGTAGGCCAGCTCGCGCGCGACGCCCTCGGGCACCACCTTGCCGAGCCGCTGCAGCGTGCCGACGTCGGCGGTCATCCCGATGTTGATCTCCTGGACGCAGAAGAACGCGTCGGCGCTGGCGTACCGGACGTCGCAGGCGGTCACGAGGTCGACCGCGCCGCCGATGACACCACCCTGGCAGGCGGCGAGCACCGGCACCCGGGCCTTCTCGAGCGCGGTGAACGACCACTGCAGCACCTTGGCGTTGCTGCGCAGCTGCGCGTGCCGCCGGCCCGGCTCGGCGCCGGCGTCGGCGAGGTGGCCGGAGGTGAAGACGGACAGGTCCATGCCGGCGCTGAAGTGCCTGCCGGTGCTGCTGATGACGACGACCCGCGCGCTGGCGTCGTCGCTGATCCCAGTGACGATCTCGGGCAGCTCGCGCCAGAAGTCGGGGGTCATGGTGTTCAGCTCGTCCGGCCGGTTGCAGCGCACGTGCGCCACGCCGTCGGAGATCTCGACGTCGAAGCAGCGGTAGCCCATGCGGACATCCTGGCGCGGCGGCGGGGGAGCACGCGCAGCGGGGGAGGGCGCGTTACGGTCCTGCGCGTGTCCGCGCCGGTGCTCGCCCTGTCCGACGTCGCGGTCGTGCGCGACGGCGCCGAGCTGCTCAGCGGCGTCAGCTGGACCGTGCACGACGGCGAGCGGTGGGCGGTGCTCGGGCCCAACGGGGCGGGCAAGACGACTCTCCTGCAGATCGCCGGCGCGGCGCTGTTCCCGACCCGGGGGTCGGTGGAGCTGCTCGGCGAGCGGTTCGGCGACACCGACCTCGGCGAGCTGCGCACGCGGGTCGGGCTGTCCAGCGCGGTGCTCGCCGACCGGGTGCCCGGGCACGAGAAGGCGCTCGACGTCGTCGTCACGGCGTCGTACGGCGTGGTCGGGCGGTGGCAGGAGCGCTACGACGACGCCGACGTCGAGCGCGCGGCGTCGCTGCTGCGCCGGGTGGGGCTCGGGGCGTTCGGCGCCCGCCGCTTCGGCACGCTCTCGGAGGGCGAGCGCAAGCGCGTGCTCCTGGCGCGCTCGCTCATGACCGACCCCGAGCTGCTGCTGCTCGACGAGCCAGCCGCAGGGCTCGACCTCGGCGCCCGCGAGGCGCTGCTGCGGCTGCTCACCCGGCTTGCCGGCGACGCCGACAGTCCGCCGACCGTGCTCGTCACCCACCACGTCGAGGAGGTGCCGGTCGGCACCACGCACGCGATGGCGCTCTCGCGCGGCCGCGTCGTGGCGGCCGGCCCGGTGCGCGAGGTGCTCACCGCGGAGGCGCTCTCGGAGGCCTTCGGGCTGCCGCTCGTGGTGGAGCAGTCGGGTGGGCGGTTCACGGCCCGCGCCGCCTTCTGACGCCGGCTCCCACCGCCCGAGCAGGTGCCTGGCCGCACCCCGAACGCCGACGGCCGCCGCTCCTGGGAGCGACGGCCGTCGGGAAGCAGGTGCGGCTACAGGAGCAGGTCGGTCTCGTCGACCCACTCGAGCGCCTGCGCGCGCAGCGCAGGCTCGAACGCCTTGGCGTGGTGCCCGCAGAAGGTCAGCTCGCCGTGGGCGAGGACGACCCGCACACGGGCCTGGGCGCCGCAGCGGTCGCAGCGGTCAGCGGTGGAGAGGGTCGGAGCTGGGGGTGCAACGGTTCCGGTCACGCTCTGAACAACACCACACGGCGGGCCCGCGTTCCCGCCCGGGCAGGATGGCGGGCGTGTCGTCCGCCTCCTCCGCCGGCCCGCTGGCCGGGCTCCTCGTGGCGGACTTCACCCGGGTGCTCGCCGGACCCTTCGCCACGATGATGCTGGCCGACCTCGGTGCCCGGGTGGTCAAGGTCGAGCGCCCGGGCACCGGCGACGACTCGCGCAGCTACGGACCGTTCCTGGACGGGCGCTCGCTGTACTTCGCCCGGGTCAACCGCGGCAAGCAGTCCGTCGCCCTCGACCTCAAGGACGGCGCGGACCGGGCCGTGGCACGAACCCTCGCGACGCGGGCCGACGTCCTCGTCGAGAACTACCGCCCGGGCGTCATGGACCGGCTGGGCCTCGGCTGGCCGGAGCTGTCCGCCGAGCGACCGGATCTCGTCTACTGCTCGATCAGCGGCTTCGGGCACACCGGCCCGTGGCGCGAGCGGCCCGCCTACGACGCCGTCGTGCAGGGGATGAGCGGGATCATGGCGATCACCGGCGCCGCGGACGGGCCGCCGGTGAAGCCGGGAGTCCCGGTGGCCGACCTCGCCGCGGGGCTCTACGCGTTCGGCGCGATCACCACCGCGCTGCTGGGCCGGGCGAGCACGGGCCGCGGCACGCACCTCGACCTGGCGATGTACGACGCCACGGTCTCGCTGCTCGAGGGCGCGGCTCTGGCGTGGCTGGCCACCGGCGTCGACCCGCACCGCATCGGCAACGCGCACTTCGCCATCGCGCCGTTCGACACCTTCGCGTGCGCCGACCGCGACATCACGGTGTGCGCGGCCAACGACCAGCTGTTCCGGTCGCTCGTGCGGGCGCTCGGCCGGCCGGAGCTGGCCGACGACCCGCGCTTCGCCACCAACGCCGACCGGCACACCACACGGGATGCGCTCAAGGCCCAGCTCGAAGCAGTGCTGCGCACGGCGCCGGCCGACCACTGGCTCGGCGAGCTCGACCTGGCCGGCGTCCCGTGCGGGCCGATCAGCACCGTCGCCGAGGCGGTCGGCAGCGAGCAGGCGGCGGCCCGCCGGATGGTCGCCGACGCCGGCGGCCTGCCGGTGCCGGGCAACCCGGTCAAGGCCTCGGCATGGGGCGATCCGGCCACGCGCCCCCCGGCGCCGGAGCTCGACGAGCACGGCCCCTCGGTGCGCCGGGAGTTCGGCTGACCTACCGGCCGTCGAGCCGCACGAATGTGCCGGGCGGGGCGAGCCCGAGCCGGCGGGACGTCGTGCCAGCCCGCCGCGCCGCGCTCAGCCGGTGCGGCGTCGGGTGACCCGGACGGCGAGGGCGGCGAGCAGCACCGTGAGCGCTCCGGAGACCGGCAGGGCCAGGCCGGTCGCGGCCAGTTGGCGCCGTTCCGGCTGCGGTGCGGCGCCGGGCGGCCCCGCGGGCGCGGGAGCCGGCTGGGCCTGGGGCCACGCGCCGTTGGTGAGCCGCAGCGCGAAGAAGCCGCGGCTGCCGTCGGAGTACCAGACCTCCGAGCGCTCCGGCGCGAACGCCGCGCTGGCGAAGGCGGCGTTGGCCTGCTGGCCGTCGACCGGCGCGACGAAGTACGCGACCTCCCGCGGCGCGAGCGGGTCGCGGATGTCGAAGACCCGCAGGCCGGAGGCGAGGAAGGAGCAGGCGAGGATGCCCGGCTCCTCGCGCCGCGGCACCGCGCAGTAGTGGCCGGCGTAGCCGCCCGTCGCCGACGCCGCGCCCGGGTCACCCTCCAACGACGGGCGCACGGCGGGGTCGTGCACCTCGAGCCGGATGTTCGAGACCACGCGGGGTGCCGTCTCGTCGCTGATGTCGATGATGCGCGCGGCGCCCACGCGCTCGCCGTTGCCGGCGATCCTCGTGCCGTCGTAGGCGAACTCGTCCATCTCGACGACGTATGGCTTGCCCCCGATCGTCACCGGGATCGCCGCCTGCGGGATGGTGACGCTGGCCCACTCGACCGCGCCGACCCGGCTCACCTCCGGGGTGGCCGCGCGCTGCTGGACCTGGCTGACGTCCAGGATCTCCAGGCCGTTCACCTCGGCGGGCGAGCCGATCTCGTTGCGAGGGAAGCCGGCTCCGGCCGCGAGGTAGGCGCGGGTGCCGTCCTGGCTGATGGTGACCGAGTGGGTGTCGTGGTTGCCGACGTACACGGGCACCGGGTTGCTCGGGTCGCTGACGTCGATCGCCGTCAGCGTGCCGCCGCCGAGCGAGGAGGCCCAGAAGGTGTTGCCGTCCGGGGAGAAGCCGGCCTCGTGCCCGAGCACGCCGACCGGCCGGCTGCTGCGCAGCTGCGGGTTCCGGCAGTCCTCGGTGAGGTCGTAGATGTCGACCTGACCGGCCTGGAACAGCGGGTTGCCCGCGACGGCCGCGAGCAGGCCGCGGCGCTGGTTGACCAGCAGCGACTCGTGCGGCGTCTCCATGGCAGGCGTGTTGAGCGTGCGCGACAGGGTGGGGTTGCTCGGGTCGGACATGTCGAGCACAGCGACGCCCGAGGGCTCCTGCTCGAGAACCGAGGTGGCGTTCGTCGGGTAGAGCAGGGTCGTGTCGTAGTAGGCGCACTCGCGGCCCGCGCTGTCGACGTACCGCTCGACCTTGTAGCCGCCGGAGTCGCCGAACCGGCCGACCACCTCGACGTTGCAGCGCGAGCCGTCGAGGGCGTCGGCGTCGCCGGCCGCCACCCGGCCCTGCATCCCGGGCTCCGGGTCGGACCCCG
>DATMJH010000309.1:0-3031 GCA_035554015.1 Mycobacteriales bacterium | reverse complement strand
ACCACCTGCGCGGCCCCGGTGACGTCGCGCCCGGCGAGCGGGCTCTCGGCCCGCCGCCGCCACCGGACCAGCGCGTCGAGCGCGATCTCGCGCAGCTGCGCCGGATCCGTGTCCGGCTCCGCACCGAGGCGGGCGGTGGCGGCCCCGCCGTCGGCGCCCAGGAGCCGCTCGGCCTCGGCCAGCGCGTCCTTCGGCAGGCGGACGGTGCGGTTGCGCAGGTCGGCGAGCAGCTGCAGCTCGGCGAACTCGTGGGCACCGGCCAGGATCCGCTCCACCTCCGCCGCGAGCGGGGCCGCGGCCGGCCGGGGCTCGCGGGCGAGCACCATCTCCACGGCGAGCAGCGCCGAGCGGGCCTTCAGCAGGTCGCGGCGCTCGGTGAACTGGGCGGCGAGCACCCGGCGCAGGTCGTCGAGCCCGCTGCGCTTGACCAGCTCCGCCGCGAGCCTCGACGGGTCGGCGAGGCCGCGCCCGATCAGACTCGTGCCCAGCCGCAGCCCGAACAGGCCGAACCGCTCCAGCAGGGCCCGACGGACGTCGGGCGGCACGGTGGCGGGACCGTCGGGCCGGGCGAACCGGTCGGCCGAGAGCAGCAGCCCGGCCAGCTCCGCCTCCGGTAGCGCCGCGAGCGCCACCAGCGCCCGGTGCTCGTCCTGGCGCATCGTCCGCCCGGTGTGCGCGAGCAGCCCCGCCACCGCGACGACCGTCTGGCACAGCCCGCGCAACGACTCGTCCTGCCGGTACCGGGCCGCGATCCGCTTCGCCGACAGCAGCGCGTCGAGCCGCCCGACGCCGATCTCGTCGGCCCGCGACAGCACCGCGATCGTGTTCACCGGCGCCGCCCTGGCCACGCCGCGATCGTGGAACGCCTCGAGGAACCGCAGGTCCGCGGCGTGCAGGTGCCGCATCAGGTACAGGACGGCGTCGGCCGCGGTCGGCGAGTCCTCCGGGGTCAGGAAGGCGCTCGTCCCCGCCGACGTGGCCGCCGAGACCGACGCGATGCCCGGCGTGTCGATCAGCGTGGTCTCCCGCAGCTGAGCCGAGGGCCACGCCACGACCAGCCGCTCGATCTCCTCGGGCGGTGTGCCCTCCAGGTCGATGCGCAGCGTGCCCGCCGAGCGGTCCAGCCGCAACGGCCGGGGCGGCGCGCGGTGTGCGAACAGCGTCACCCGCGGTGCGTGTCCGTCCTCGTACCAGGTGACCACACGGGTGCACTCACCCGCGTCGGTGGGCGCGATCTCCTCGCCGACCAGCGCGTTGAGCAGCGTCGACTTCCCCGCCTTGACCTTCCCGGCGACGGCCAGGCGCAGCGGCTCGTCGAGGCGGCGCAGCTGGTGGCCGAGCCAGCCGGCCGCCTCCGGGCGGTCGCGGTACACCTCGCGCGCGTGCAGCAGCAGCGCGCGCACCGCGGTGACCAGGGTGGGGGCCGGCACGCCCATCAGCCGGCGACCAGCCCACGGGCCATCGCCGCGAGGGCGTCGACGCGCGCGAGCTCGGCCCGCAGGTCGGCGACGCGCCGGTCGCGCTCCGCCTCGCTCGTGCGCACCGCGCGCTGCGCGGCCGCGACGGACTCGGTGATCGATGTGTGCAGCTCCTCGGCGACGGCGGAGAAGTGATCGCGCACGGTGCGCTGCATCCGGCGCAGCATGTCGCGCGAGTCCTTGCCGATCTGGAACTGCACGTCGTCGAGGTGGGCCCGCACGGCCGCCTTGCCCTGGGCCTGGCGGCGCTGCAACGCACCCCGCTTGTCGTCGCGCAGCGTCTTCGCGCCCAGCGCGACCCCCGCGCCGACCGACAGCGGGTTGATCAGCGCCATCCCGGCCAGGCTCGTCATGAGGCCGAACATCAGCGCGCCCATGTAGCCGCCGCGCAGCCCGCTGAGGGCCTTGGCGCTCGCACCGAAGGTCTCCGCGTCGGGTCGCTCCAGCTCCACGACCCGGCCGACGAGCCCGTCGACCCCGGTCTCGGGCAGGTCGGGCACGGCTGAGACGGCGCCGCCGCGCTCGTCGACGAAGTGCTCGGCCACCTGCGCGGCGAGGTGCCGGGCGCGTTCGGTGGCCCACACGAAGTTCGCCGACGCCGCGGCGGCGATCTGCTTCTGCACCCACGCCGCGTACTGGTCCCAGGCCTCGATGGGGTCGAACGAGTCGGCGAGCGCGTCGGACTCCTTCGCGATCCGGCGGATCCGGTCCCGCAGGTCGAAGTCGATGTCGGACTGCAGGTCCGCGACGCCGTCGTTGAGGGTGATCTGCCAGCGCGAGCCGCGGCTCTTCAACGTGGCGGCGCGCGCCTTCGCCTCCTGCAGCTCGGCGACCAGCTCCGCGGTCCGCTCCGGGTTCTCCTGCGCGGCGAGCTCCGCCTCCATGGTGCCGCGCAGCTGCTCGCACACCGCGAGGACGTCCTGGCGCACCGCGCGGCGGTCCAGCTGCTCGGCCTCACCGAGCACGCGCCTGCGCAGGTGGGCGATCAGCGCCGGGTAGCCGGACTCCTCGTTGAGCTCGCGGTCCCGGGTGCGCAGCGCGTGGGTGCGCAGCGCCGAGGACACTCCGATCAGGTCTGCCGCCACGCCCGCGGCCGCCAGGTGCCCGCGGTCGAGCTCGACGATCTCGCGCCAGTGCGGGTACAGGTCGGTCTTCGTCACCACGCAGGTGAGGTTCGGGCACAGCTCCATCGCGGCGGCGAGGAACTCCAGCTCCGGGCCCGTGTACTCCTGGGCGGCGTCGGAGACGAGCAGAACGGCGTCGGCTCCGGTGAGGGCCGCCATCGTCGCCGCGCCGTGCGAGGAGCCGAGCCCGCCGACCCCCGGGGTGTCGACGAGGACCAGGCCGTCGGCGAGCAGGGTGCGCGGCAGGGACACCTCCACGTAGGTGACGCCGCGCCGGCGCTGCGGGTCGGCCGACTCGCAGACGTAGTCGGCGAGCTGCGCGGCCGGGATCTCGGTCCGCTGCACCCGTGGCGGGCTGCCGTCCTCGCTCGCGGACTCGCGGACGAGCGTGACCCTGGCCGGATCGCCGTGTCGTACGACGGTGGGCAC
>DATMJH010000308.1:0-15278 GCA_035554015.1 Mycobacteriales bacterium | reverse complement strand
CGACAGGGGAGGTGCCCGTGCTCGCCGACCCGGACGGCCCGCGCGGGCGACGCAGGCGAGCGCGGCGGCCCCCGGCCTGGCCCTGTCCGGCTCGCCCGGCCCGGGCTACATCGCCACGAGCAACGTCTCGCACGTGCTGACGCTGCCGCTCGACACCGACAGCATCGGCGCCCGGGTGCTGCCCGACGGCGACTTCCTGCTGCGCACCGCCAAGGGCGTGACCATCTACTCCACGGAGAACCCCGCGCTGCCGACCCCGAAGGGCTTCGTCGCCGTGCCGGCGACGCCCAACCAGGAGCGCGAGAACATCGACACCAACGGCGAGATCCTGGTGACCGGGCAGGCGTACGACGGCATCCTCTACGTCGTCGACGTCCGCAACCGCACGACGCCGACCATCAAGAGCGTGCTGCGCGGCGGTGCCGACCACACCAACACCTGCGTGCTCGACTGCACCTACGTGTACGGCTCCGAGGGCACGATCGTCGACCTCACCAAGCCGGAGGCACCGAAGGTCGCCGGCAAGTGGTTCGGCGGCGGCACGGAGGCCGGCATCGAGGGCGTCAGCGGCTCGCACGACCTCACCGAGGTCTCGCCCGGCCTGCTCGTCACCGCCAGCAACCCGACGCTGTGGCTCGACGCCCGCGAGAACCCGACGCAGCCGACGGTCATCGCGCGCGGCAACCTGCCGGACAAGCGCTACATGCACGGCATGGAGTGGCCGAACGGCGGCACCGACCGGTTCCTGCTCGGCGGCAGCGAGACGAGCACGGGCTGCCAGGCCGAGCTCGGCACCTTCAACGTCTGGGACACCCGGGCCGTGACCGACCTGGTCAACGACCCGGCGTACGAGCGCGGCTTCGAGACGCCCGCCTTCACCTACACCGGCCAGTACGCCGTCGACCGCGGGCTGCCCACCGAGATGGAGGGCGAGGCGCCGGCGTCGCAGCACTGCGGCCACTGGTTCACCGAGCACCCGGACTTCCAGGACGGCGGCCTGGTGGCGATGGCCTGGTACACCTCGGGCGTCCGCTTCATCGAGGTGCTGTCCGACGGCACGGTCGAGGAGCGCGGGTTCTGGCAGCCGCTGCCGGGCGTCTCGTCGGCCGCGTTCTGGGTCAGCGACGACGTCGTGTGGGTCACCGACTACACCGGCCGCGGCATCGACGTCCTGCGCTTCAAGACCGAGGCGCCGGCCGAGGTGGACGCCGCGGCGCCGGGCCGGTTCATCGAGGCCGGCTCGGCCGCGGAGGCGCGCGGCGCGGCACTGGTGAACGCGGCGCACGACCCGAGCCACCACAGCGGCTCCGTCGCCGACATCACCGAGCAGTGGGTGTGCGAGCCGGTCGGCGGCACGTCGCCGACCGGGCGCCCGGTGCTCGCCGGCTCGCTGACCGGCGGCCTGCTGAGGTAGCTCCGCGGGACGTCAGGAACCTGGAGCAGGTGCAGGCTCGATCTTCCTGACGCAGGGGGAGACGGCCCGCGGGACGTCAGGAACCTGGAGCAGGTGCAGGCTCGGGCTTCCTGACGCTGCGCCGGGGGTCAGGCCAGCGGCTCGAGCAGGAGCACCGGGATCTGCCGCTCGGTTCTGGCCTGGTACTCCGCGTACGGCGGGTAGGCGGCGACGGCGCGCTCCCACCACTGCGCGCGCTCCTCGCCCTCGACCTCGCGAGCCCGGACGTCCCACTTCCGCGGCCCGTCCTGGAGCTCGGCGTGCGGGTGCGCGAGCAGGTTGGCGTACCAGGCCGGGTGCTCGGGAGCACCGCCCTGGGAGGCGACCGCGGCGTAGACGCCGTCGTGCTCCACGCGCATGAGCGGCGTCTTGCGGAGCTTGCCGCTGCGGGCGCCGCGGTTCGTGACGATCACGACCGGCAGCCCCGTGTCGCGCAGCGTCGTCGCCTCGGTGCCTCCGGAGGCCTCGTAGAGCTCGACCTGCCGGCGCACCCACCCGACCGGGCTCGGCTCGTACTCCCCGTCGAGCGGCATGCCCGACATGCTGGCACGAGCGGGTTGACCGTCGCGTCCTGACCCGGTCGAGCGGCGTCCACCGGGTGCTGGCGCGACCCTCACGGCCGACGTGGTCCCGGAACGCACGACGCCCCGCCCGGCCCCCCGCTCCCTCCCGCGATCTTCGCCCTGTGCACGTCCTCGCCGCGTCCGGCAGGAGCACAGGACGAAGATCGCGGAGAGGGGGTTCTAGGGTCCACCGGCGTGGGAGCGCACACGCACGGCCGCACGTCCCGGCTGGAGCTCGCCGACCAGGACCTGCGCGAGTGGTCCGCCACGGTTCTCGACAGCAGCCCGGAGACGGGCATCGTGCTGGACCGGTCGGCGTTCTACCCCGGCGGGGGAGGTCAGCCGCCGGATCACGGCGTCCTGCTCTGGGGCGGCGTGCAGACCCGCATCGTCGGCGCGCGCACCAGTGACGACCTGTACCTCGTGCCGCACGAGGACGACCCGCTGCCGCCGCCGGGCACCGCGGTGCAGGGCGCGCTGGACGACGTCCGCCGCACCACGCTCATGCGGACCCACTCGGCGCTGCACCTGCTGTCCGGGGTCGTGCACCGCGACTTCGGCGCGCTCGTCACCGGTGGCAACATGGAACCCGGCGCGGCGCGGATGGACTTCGGATTGCCCGAGGTGCCGGCCGACTTCAAGGACCGCGTCGCGGCCGCCTGCGCCGCGGAGGTGGCCGCTGACAGGGCGATCCGGGTGGAGGAGCTGCCGCGCGACCAGGCGTTCGCCATCCCGGACATCATCCGGACGGCGACCGACCTGCTGCCGCCCGACCTCGAGGTGGTGCGCATCGTCGACATCGTCGGCCTCGACACCCAGGCCGACGGCGGCACGCACGTCGCCTCGACCCGGCAGATCGGCGGCATCGAGATCGTCAAGGTCGAGAGCAAGGGCAGGGGCTTCCGCCGGCTGCGGGTCCGGCTGACCCAGGCCTGAGTGATCAGGGTGCGTCCGGTGCCACGGGCGCACGGGGCCGCCGCACCATGATCAGCGGGCCCGCTCAGGCCTGGACGCGCTCGAGGGTCTCGAGCAGGGTCGCGAACGCCCGGAGCCGGGCGGCCTCCGTCGCGGAGAACCGCACCTCGAGCCGCCGCCCGACGACAGCCAGCCGCTGGGGGTCGGGCAGCTGCGGAGCCACCCAGAGCACGCGGCCGGACGGCACGGCGAGCGGCGAGGCGTCGGGCCCGGCCGGACCCGACGCCGGCACGCCCGAGCCCAGCGCCCGCTCGGCCAGCGGGTAGCGGCGTGCGTCGGCGACGTCGACCCACTGCCCGACGTCGGCGTACGCGGACCGGGCCAGCGCGCGTCCGGGGGCACCGGCGTCGCCGGGTGCCGCCAGCACCGACCGGGCCAGCTCGATGGCGGCCACGGCCGGGTCGACCACCGGCCCTTCCGCCGCGGACGAGAGCACCTGGGCCGCGCCGGCCAGGCGCAGCACGTCCCAGACCTCCTGACCGCTCACCTTCGCCGGCAGCCGGAGCACCAGCTCGTCGACCACGGTGGCGCCGTCGACCTCGAGGACGTCGATGGAGGCGACGTCGACCCCGAGCGCCGCCAGGGCGCTGGTCACGCCGGCCAGCGCGCCCGGCCGGTCGGCGACCTCGATCCGTACCCGCAGCATGGTCATGGCCAGAGCCTGCGGCTCGCCGGTTTCGGCCAGGTGTGCGCGGCGTTGCCCCGCCGCGAACTCTCCGGAGCCGTCGGCGAGGATGCCCGCACCGACGAGCGGCAGGAGCAGCGGTGGAGCAGGACTTCGCAGGGCGGGTGGCGCTGGTGACCGGCGCGACGCGCGGCATCGGCTTCGGCATCGCGCAGGAGCTCGTGGCGCGCGGCGCGCAGGTGGTCATCACCGCCCGCAAGCCGGACGAGCTCGAGCGCGCGGTGGCGGAGCTCGACCCGAGGGGCGAGGGCGTCGCGCTCGCCGCCCGCGGCAGCGCCGACGACGTCGAGCACCAGGCGGCGGCGGTGGCACTCGCCGTCGAGGAGCTCGGCCGGCTCGACCACCTCGTCAACAACGCGGCGGTGAACCCGCAGTACGGCCCGCTGGTCGACGCCGACCTGGACGCGGTGCGCAAGGTCTTCGAGGTCAACGTCGTCGCCGTGCTGGGCTGGCTGCAGGCGGCCTCGCGCGCCGGCCTGGGGCAGCACGAGGGGGCGAGCGTGCTCAACGTCGCCAGCGTCGGCGGGCTGCGCGCCGGCGCCCCGATCGGCGCCTACAACGCGAGCAAGGCCGCCGTCATCCACCTGACCCGGCAGCTGGCGGCCGAGCTCGGTCCGGCGGTGCGGGTCAACGCGATCGCCCCCGCCGTCGTCAAGACCGACTTCGCCAAGGCGCTGTACGAGGGCCGGGAGGACGACGTCGCCGCGGCCTACCCGATGAAGCGGCTCGGTGTCCCGGCCGACACCAGCAAGGCGGCGGCGTTCCTGCTGTCCCCGGACGCCTCGTGGATCACCGGCGAGACGCTCGTCGTGGACGGCGGCGTCACGATCGCCCGCTGACCGGCCTGTCGTCCGATCGGGTGGCGTTGCTCCACCTCGGCCGCAGACGTGCCGACAGGTCGACGTGACCCCTGCCCCGGCCGACGACTCCGCGCTGCCCGTCGCGCGCGCGCTCGCCGGCTCGCCCGAGCTCGCGCAGGCCGTGGTCGACACGGTTCCCGTCGCGCTCGTGGCGTGCGACGCGGACGGTCGCATCACGGCACTCAACCAGGCGATGCGCGCGCTGTGCGGTCCTACCGCCCCGCTGCCCGGCGAGCCCGCCGCCGGCTTCCGGCTGCTCGACCCGGCGACCGAGACGCCGCTGCCCCCGCCGGCCCGGCCGCTCGCGCGGGCGCTGCGCGACGGCGTCGTCGAGGCCGCCGAGGTGCTGCTCGCCCCGCCGGGCTCGGGGCTGAGGCTGGTGCGCTGCGACGGCCGCGCGCTGCGGGACCACGCCGGGCACGTCGTCGGCGCCGTCGTCGCGATGACCGACATGACCGAGGCGCGCGCCGCCGAGCTGCACCTGCGCGCCACCCATGAGGCGCTGACCCGCACCAACGCCGCGCTGGCCCGCAGCGAGGCCGAGTTCCGGGCGGCGTTCGAGCGCGGGCCGACGCCGATGTGCCGGCTCGACGGCGACGGCGTCGTCGTGCAGCTGAACCCGGCGCTGCGTCGGCTGCTCGCACGGTCGAGCGGCGCCGTGCTGGGCAACCGGCTCACCTCGCTGGTCGTGCCGTCGGACCGCCAGCACGTCGAGGTGGCGCTGGCGGCCGCCGGCAGCCCCGACCTCGACGTCGACCTGGTCGAGGTCCGGTTCAGCCGGCCCGACGGCAGCTCGGTCTGGTGCGAGCTGGCCGTCAACCGCACCGAGCACGACGGCACCGAGGCCTCGCTGCTGGTGCAGATCGCCGACGTGGACGCCCGCAAGCGCCGGGAGGACGAGCTCGAGCGGCGCGCCGCCAGCGACGAGCTCACCGGGCTGCCGAACCGCTCGGCGCTGCTGCGCACGCTGGCCGAGCGGCTGGCTCCCGGCGTGCTGACGCCGCCGCCAGGGCTGCTGTTCCTCGACCTCGACGGCTTCAAGGCGGTCAACGACAGCGCCGGCCACGCCGTCGGTGACGAGGTGCTCGTCGAGATCGCCGCGCGGCTGCGCGCCGCCGTCCGCCCGGAGGACCTGGTCGCCCGGCTCGGCGGCGACGAGTTCGTCGTGCTCCACGACGGCGCCGACGGCGCCGAGCTGGTCGACCGCTTGCACGAGGCCCTGCACGCCCCGGTGCCGACCAGCGCCGGGCCGCGCGCCATCACGGCGAGCATCGGCACCGGCCAGGCCGCCGTCGGTGAGGACCCGGTCGCCGTGCTGGCCCGGGCGGACGCGGCCATGTACGACAGCAAGGCACGTCGCCGGCCGGAGCCGACCGACCTGCGCCGGCGGCCGGGCCGCAACCCGGCGCTACAGCCACGGATCGCCGAGCTGCTCGCCACGGCCGAGCAGGAGGGCCGGCTCGACGTCGAGTACCAGCCGGTGGTCGACCTCGCCACCGGCGCGACGGTCGGCACCGAGGCGCTGCTGCGGATGCGCACGCGGTCGGGCAAGACGGTGGCGCCGGACGCCTTCGTGCCGGTCGCGGAGGCCACCGGCGACATCCACGCCCTCGGCGAGTGGGTGCTGCGGCGCACCTGCGCGCAGGCCGCGGACTGGAAGGCGCTGCTGCCCGCCGGCACCGACTTCGGTCTCGGCGTCAACCTCTCGCCGCGCCAGCTGGACGACCCGGCGCTGCTCGACCGGCTCGACGGCGCGCTCGAGGAGTCGGGGCTCGACCCGACGGCGCTCGTGCTGGAGATCACCGAGCGGCTGCTCACCGCCGACACCGACGGCGTGCGCCGCACCCTCGCCGGTGTGCGTGACCGTGGCGTGCACCTGGCCTGCGACGACTTCGGCTCGGGCTACGCGTCCCTGCGCTACCTCGACGAGCTGCCGGTCGACGTCATCAAGATCGACCGTTCGTGGACCGCGCGGCTCGCCGCGGGGGACGACCGGTCGCGGCTGGCCCGCGGCGTGCTGCGGCTGGCCACGACCACCGGGCTCGTCCTGGTGGCCGAGGGCATCGAGACCGAGGACGCGCGGCTCGCGCTGGTCGAGGAAGGCTGCCGGCTCGGCCAGGGGTACCTGTTCTCCCGCCCGGTGTCGGCCGAGGCGCTGACCGCCCGGCTGACCGTGTCGGTGCTGCCGGTGCAGCGGGCGCTGCGGGCTCAGCCGGAGCTGCGCTGGACCAGCCAGTCGCCGAGCATCGGGTCGACCAGCCGGTAACGGCGGCCGCCGCGCGGCCCTGGCCGCTCGTCGAGCTCGATGAGCCCGCGCCGTACGAGGGCGGTGCCGGCGCTCTGCCGGCTCGCCCGCGACACCGTGTCGCCGGTGCCGGCCGCCGTCGCACTGCCGGCGAGGTGGACCGCCCGCAGCGCGGCCCGCTGCGGCGGCGTGAGCGACTCCCACACCGCCGTGCACTCGTCGTGCACGAGCCGGCGTGCGGTGTCGAGCGCCCGCGCCCAGTGCCGCTCGGTCGCCTCGCCGCCGTTCGGCACCGCCTCGTGCAGCAGGTGCGCGAGCAGCATGGCGCGCTGCGGGTGGCCGGCGGCCAGCTCGACGATCGGGCCGAGCGCGACGCCGGCGGCGCGGCCGGTGCTCTCGAACCGCTCGGCGATACCGCGGGCCAGCTCGACGTCGGGCAGCCGGCGCATCGGCACCCGCAGCGCCTGCTGGTAGTAGGCGCGCCCGCTGTCCTCGAACGCCGCGGCGAGCAGCGACGGCTCGCTGCCGGCGAACGCCCACGCCACCCGCCCGGTCTGCTGCGGCGACTGCGTGTGGCTGCGCAGCACGCCCTCGCCCTGCGGCCAGGCCGCGTGCAGCGCCTGGAACTCGTCGAGGACGACGAGCACCGGCTGCTCGGCCTCGCCGGGCAGGTCGAGCAGGGCGTGCACGACGGCGAGCGCGCCGTCGGGCGCGCGCTCGCGCCGCCGGACGGTCAGGCCGCTGCCGAGCAGGGTGACGCCGAGCTCCGACAGCCCACCGGCCAGCTGCTCGAGCTGGCGGCGCAGCGGCTTGACGCCTGACGTCGCGCGCCGCCAGGCGCTGCCGAAGCGGGCCGCGAAGTCCTCCGGGCCGGCGAGGCCGAGCAGGTCGACGTGCGCGACGACGAACCCGTGCTCGCGCTCGAGCCGCGCCCCGGCCGCCCGCAGCAGGCTGGTCTTGCCGTAGCGGCGCGGCGCCGCGACGCTGACGATCCGCCGGTCGAGCGCGTGCCGGACGAGCAGCTCGACCTCGGCCTCGCGGCCGATGAGGTCGGCCGGGTCGATCGGGCCCTCGAAGCGGAACGGGTTCACGCCGTCGAGTATGGCGGAGCCGTACGACAGCTGTATGTCACCGCCGTACAGGGGCGTGCCGGCGCCGCGCGCAGACGGCCGCTCGGCGACCGGGCGACACTGCCCGACCGGGTGACGGGCCGCCATGCTGCGCGAGCCGACACCACGGTCATGAGCCGGTCCGTCGTCACCCTGCTGCTCGTGCTCGACGTCGCGGCGGTGGTCGCGGTGGTGCGGTACCTGGCGCGCTGGTGGCGCGGCGGGACCAGCGAGCCGCCGGTCGCGGCCGGCGCGAGCGAGCCGGTGGCGCTGCCGACGCTGACCGTGCTGCCCAGCGTGGCGTTCGTGCCGCCGCCACGCCGGGAGCGGGTTCGACCGGAGGGGCTGCTCAGCTCGGGGTGACGCCGAGTCGGCGCTCAGCCCGGGCTCATGTCGACGAACCGGCTGTAGTGCCCCTGGAAAGCGACGGTGATGGTGTCGGTCGGGCCGTTGCGGTGCTTGGCGACGATGAAGTCGGCCTCGCCGGCGCGCGGGCTCTCCTTCTCGTAGTAGTCCTCGCGGTGCAGCAGCAGCACCATGTCGGCGTCCTGCTCGATCGAGTTGTGCACCGCCACGCCGTCGGCGACGAAGTTGTGGGTGCCGACCACGGTCGCGTCGAAGACCTCCTCGACGCCGTCGGGCTCGACCGCGACGACCTCGTCCCACAGCACGTCGTTGGTGGCGACGAGGTCGAGGTCGGCGGTGGCCAGCTCGTCGACGACGAGCGCCAGCGAGCCGCCGGTCGGCGCCGCTGCCGGCCGCCGGCCGGCGATCGCGGCGCCGACGCGCGCCCACACGCCGTCGCCGGCCCCGCGGTCGTCGTCCTTGCGCAGCCCGCGCAGCAGCTCCCCGAACGACGGCGCGGCGGTCCCGGGCAGCGCGATCTCCTTGAGGAAGCGGGCCCGGTCGTCGACGTCGACGACGCGCAGCTGGGTGCCGGAGGCGACGTCGCGGCGCACCACGCTGATGCCGAACCGGAGCAGCAGCCGGCTGACGTCGTCGGCCAACTCGGGCTCGACGACCAGCGAGGGCTCCGTCGTCGGCGACCCCGAGTTGCCAGCCGCCAGCCACAGCGTGCGCAGGAAGGTGCGCAGCTGGCGCTTGGGCAGCCGGGCGACCTGACCGGCGAGCCCGCGGGTCTGCGTGCGGGCGAGCGCGACCTGCTCGGCGTGCTCGACGACGTCGGCGTCCGGCCACGGCAGGGTGCCCGACGGCGCCGGCACGTGCCGCGGCACGGCCACCCGCTGCCCGGCCGAGACGGCGCCGAGCGGCAGCCAGCCGGCCGGCGTGAGGAACGGGTGGTTGCTCGTCGCGCGCACGGTCTTGCCGCTGGCGAGGGTCAGGCGCAGCAGCGGCTTCACGCCGGTGCTGAACACGTGCGTGAGGTGCCGGCGGACGTAGCGCAGCGAGGAGTCGAGCGACCAGACCGGCACGTCGCGCGCGCCGCTGGCGTGCAGCTCGCCGAGGGTGGTCTCGGCGCCGGTGTCGGCGCGCAGCACCCTCGTCGACGCCGGCAGGCAGCCGGACTCGCGCAGGTCGGACAGCTGCGGCTTCTTGTCGGTGCGCTGCTCGGCGCCGCGGTTCAGCTGGCTCATCGCGATGACCGGCACCTCGAGCTCCTTGGCGAGCAGCTTGAGCGACCGCGAGAGCTCGGAGACCTCCTGCTGCCGGCTCTCGGCGCGCTTGTTGCCGCTCATCAGCTGCAGGTAGTCGATGACCAGCAGCTGCAGGCGGTGCCGCTGCTTCAGGCGGCGCGCCTTGGCGCGGATCTCCATCATCGTCAGGTTCGGGCTGTCGTCGATGAACAACGGCGCCTCGGAGACCTGCCCCATCCGGGTGGCCAGGCGGGTCCAGTCGTCGTCGGTCATGGTGCCCGAGCGCATGTGGTGCAGCGGCACCCGCGCCTCCGCCGAGAGCAGGCGCATCGTGATCTCGGTCTTGCTCATCTCGAGACTGAAGATGGCGCTGGTGTGGCCGTGCTTGATCGAGGCGCTGCGCGCGATGTCGAGCCCCAGCGTCGAGTTGTGCGTCGGCACCATCGAGCGGGTCGCGAGGTACAGGTGGTCGGCGCTGTCGACCTGCACGCAGCGCACCGGCACGCTGGGAACCGGCGCCACCGAGGTGACGTAGCGCAGCCGGGTGCGCGCCGGCGCGTGGTGCAGCCGCTGCTTGTGCAGCAGGGTCTTGCGCTCGGCGCGGAACACCTGCTCGTCGGTGGTGACGGTGAGCGTGACCAGCGGCGACGGCGCGGTGCGCTCGGTGCGCGACACCCGCAGCCCCAGCCCGACCAGCAGCTCGGCGACGTCGCCGGCCAGCGCGCGGCAGGCGGTGGCGAGCTGCACCGACCCGGTCGGGCCGACGGTGCCGGCGGCGTCGAGCAGGCCGGCGAGCAGCGCGCGACGCTGCGCCTCGCCGGACCGCAGGTACGCCGGCGGGATCCGCCGCGCCGACGGCACGGGGTCGAGCCCGCCGTCCGCGTCGACGTGCATCGCGACCTCGTCGTCGACCGGCGCACCGGCCGAGGCCAGCCACACACCGAGCGCGTACGGCGGCAGCGGCAGCTCGACCTCCGGCAGGTCGAGCGGCGCGGCGGTCGCGACGGAGTGGTTGAGGCGCCCGTCCGCCGTGCGGCACCGCACCGTCGCCGCGAGCTCGGCCGTGGTGCGCACCGACGGCGCGCGACCGGCGCGGCGCTCCCGGCGGTCGGACGTCACCCACTGGTGGTCGGCGTCGGCGACGACCGTGGTGCCGTCGCTGAAGGAGACGCGGTAGCAGGGCCGCCCGTGCAGGACCTCGGTGGCGGCGACGACGGTGGTGGGACGGCCGTCGGCGCCGAGCAGGGCGTCGCCGACGGCGACCTCGCCCATCGTCGTCCAGCCGGTCGGGGTGGGCAGCGGGGTGTCGAGCGCGAGCGCCTTGCCCAGGCCCGGACGGCCGGCGATGACGATGAGCTGACCGGGGTGCAGCCCGTTGGTGAGCCGGTCGAGCTCGGAGAAGCCGGTGGGCACGCCGGCCATGCCGCCGCCGCGCCCGCTGATGGCCTCGAGCTCGTCCATCGTCGGCGTCATGAGGTGCTCGAGCAGGACGTAGTCCTCGCTGGTGCGGCGCTCGGTGACCTCGTACACCGCCTGCTGCGCGCGGTCGACGACGTCGTCGACGTCGCCGGCACCGACCGCGCCGTAGCCGAGCTGGACGACGCGGGTGCCGGCCTCGACCAGCCGGCGCAGGATCGCCTGCTCGGCGACGATGCGGGCGTAGAAGCCGGCATTGGCGGCCGTCGGCACGCTGGCCAGCAGCGTGTGGAGGTAGGGCGCGCCGCCGATGCGGCCGATGTCGCCGCGCTTGGTGAGCTCGGCGGAGACGGTGACGGCGTCGGCCGGCTCACCGCGGCCGTACAGGTCGACGACGACGTCGAAGATGGTCTGGTGCGCCGGCCGGTAGAAGTCGGTGCCGCGGACGACCTCGACGACGTCGGCGATGGCGTCCTTGCTCAGCAACATGCCGCCGAGCACGGACTGCTCGGCCGCGACGTCCTGCGGCGGGGTGCGCTCGAACCCGCTGTCGCGGCCGGCGTCGGAACGGGAACCCGGCGCCGGGAAGTCGACGACGCCCTCGGACACCCGGCACCCTCCGCTCGCGCTCGGCCGACCGCGTCGTCGGCGGTGCCTGTTCTACCGGCGGACAGTGACACTTCGAAGGGGTCTTCCGGCACCCGTTCGGCGGGGTTGTGGACGGCGCTGTTGACCGGGTGGGGACCAGGTGGGGTGTCGCTGTGGACGGCCTGTTCCGCGGCTGTGGACGGGCGCCACCTCGGGGGGCCGGCGGCCCGCGTGCGACCTGCCCACACCTGTGTGCACGGCCTGTGGACACAGGAAGTCCGCGGTCGGCGCCTGTCGGCCGCGCAGCCTCAGCGGTCGATCGCTCGACCGGGTGGTGGTGCCACCGGGCCCGCGGCCGGCGCCGCTGCCGGACGGCGGCGCCGACCTCGCCACACCGCGGCGAGGAACGCCACCGCCGAGGCCGCGAACAGCACTGCCGTCACCGCCAGCCAGCGCTCGAGGTACGGGTCCTGCGTCAGACCGGTCTTCGCCCGGTAGACGGCCTCCGACCGCTGCAGCACGAGCGGCGCCCACAGCACGAGCAGCAGCAGCGACAGCAGGGCCGGCACGCGGACGTAGTTGAGCGGCCGCACCCCGGCGGGCCGCCGGCGCCGCAGGGCGGTGCGCAGGCCCAGGTCGCCGAGCGACAGCGCCGGGCCGAGCACCAGGTCCCACACGACGGCGGCACCGACGAACCACAGCACGATGCTCGGCAGCGTCGGGTCGCCGAGCAGCCGGGAGGCGACGTAGCCGGTGGCCGCGAACAGGGCGAGCAGCACCAGCAGGTGCCACGGCCGCGCCCCGTACCGCCGGGCGAACCCGGTGTCGTGCGGGCGTCCGCTTCCGTCGGCGGCGTCCTCGCGCGACGACGGCGAGGCCCAGGCGCGGCTCACGGCGTCACCTCGCGCTGGAAGGTGACGGTGTCGAGCCACTTGGTGTTCCGCACCCCGGGCGCCGCCGGCACGATCAGCCGCGCCGGGAAGCCGTGGTCGAGCGACAGGTCGGCGCCGTTCACCAGCAGGGCGACCATGGTGCGCGGGTCGCGCAGCTGCCGGCCGGTGACGGACATGGTGGCGAACGCCCCACCCCGCTGCAGCGACTCGAGGAAGACCTCCTCGGCGGCCGATCCGCCGACCCGCTCGGCCAGGTCCCGCAGCGGCACGCCGGTCCAGCTCTGGGAGGTCGACCAGCCCTCAACGCAGGCGATCGGCAGCTCGTGGGTGGCCAGCGGCAGGGCGAGCAGGTCGCCGCGGGTCAGCCGCTCGCGCTCGCCGTCGGGCCCGACCAGCGTCAGCCGCCAGCTGCTGCGCGTCTCGGTCTCGTCGATGCGGGCGTCGGCGAAGGTCGTGTTCACCTGGAAGTCGTTGGGACCGTCCCCGAGGTCCTGCCCGCGCGGGCTCAGCAGCGCGGTGCGGCGCAGCGGGTCGATGCTCTGTCCGGCGGACAGGCCCACCACGGCTGCCGACGCCCCGCCGGTCAGGGCCAGCACCCCGCGCCGGGAGATCGTGGGCTCGGCCGGCTCCGGCGGCACCAGCAGGTCCGGGTCGGGCGGCTCGGGCCGGGACCGGTCCGTCGGCGTCCGCATCTCAGCCGTGAACGACCGGGACCGCAGCGACCGCACCAGCGTCGGCATCTTGATCGCCACGTGCGCCGCGAAGGCGACGATGAACACCCACGCGCCGTAGAAGTGGCCGGTGTAGAACGAGAAGCCCCAGGCGTAGTCGTACTGGATGTTCATGACGCCGGTCACCAGCTGGAACAGGCTGCTGGCGACGATGAGCAGGATGCTGACCCGCTCGACGGCCTGCGCGGGGCTGTTCACCGGCGGCCACTCGAACAGCTTGGGCGCCACCGACCACAGCTTGCTCAGCAGCACCGGGACGAGCGCGAGCCCGAGCAGCACGTGCGTGCCCTGGGTGACGCGGTACAGCCACACCGGCGACGTCGGCCAGGCGAAGGTGTCCGCCCACCCGCCCAGCAGGCCGTGCCCGGGCGTCTGCTCGTTGCTGCCGCCCAGCGACGGGTCGTACGCCGCGTAGGACAGCAGGCCGGTGACGATGACGACCGGGAAGCCGACCAGCAGCACCAGGCCGAGCACCGACGTCAGCCACGGGCCGCGCAGCGGGCTGCGCCAGCTCCGGCGGTCGAACGGCCCGCCGGGACCCTCGCGCACGAGCGTCTCCAGCCGCCCGCGCAGGCGGCCCCGCGGGGCGTCGGTCATGGCGCGATCCTCCTCGTCCGCGGGGGCGCCGGCGAGCTGCCGGCTCGGCGCGTGTCGGGCCGGGCGCACCGGTGCTGAGGCGTTCGGCCCACCGGCTCGACAGGTTCGGTCGTGGTGACGCGCGACACCAGCGGTGAACCGCTGACGGGGGGTGGCCCGAAAGGACTACGACCGCTGACCCGGCCTTCCGCGCCGACGGTCCCTGCCCACGACCGAAAGGACCCCCATGCTCTCCCTCAAGCGCCGCACGGCCGCCGTCGCGCTCAGCGCCGGCCTCGCCCTGTCGCTGGCCGCCTGCAGCAGCGACGACACCGACACCGACACCGCGAGCAGCGAGCCGTCGGCCAGCCCGTCGCCGGTCGCCGAGATCGGCTCGCTGTCCGGCGAGCAGACCGCCGTCACCCTCGACCCCGCCTTCGTCGAGGGCATCACCGCGCTGAAGCTCACGCCCGGCGTCGTCGGTGACGCGACCTTCGACGCGCAGGCCGGTCGGGTCGCCTTCCCGATCACCGGCGGCGACGTCACCTACTTCGACCCGAGCTCCGGCGTCGACCCCTACGTGCAGGGCGAGATCCTGCACGACGGCTCGGGCCTGTCGCTGACCGGCGGCGGCATCACCGTGGAGCTCACCGACTTCGTCGTCGACCCGGGCAAGAGCATCCTCACCGGCACCGTGACCGCCAACGGCGAGGTGGCGGCCGAGGACGCGCCGCTGTTCTTCCTGGACGGCCGCACGCTGAACCCGCTCGAGGTCAACGAGGCCGAGGGCACCGCCGTGCTCGAGGGCACGACCGTCTCGCTCACCAAGGAGGCGGCCGACCTGCTCAACACGACCTACGGCACCGACGCGCTCACCGAGTTCTTCCCGGTGGGCGTCGCCGAGATCACCGTCGCGCTGCCGGCGTAGTCCCCGCACCCGCCCAGGCCCGGTCCGCGTCCCGCGGGCCGGGCCTCGGCGTCGGTGACCCCTCGACCCGCCGAAGGAGCGCGCCATGACCCCCGCCCGCTCCGCCGCGACCGCGGTGCTCGTGGCCGCCGGCGTGCTCCTCGCGACCGGCTGCAGCGACGCGCGCGGGCCGGCGTCGCCACCGGCCTCGGCCACGACCTCGCGCGCGCCGACCGCCGACGACCGGTTGACCGGCCGCGCCACCGCCGTGACGCTCGACGCCGCGTTCCTGCGGGCCCTGGCCGCGCTGCGGGTCGCACCGTCCGCGACAGGGACGGCGACGCTGCAGGACGACGTCCTGCTGCTGCCCGTCACGGGCGGCGAGATCGCCCTGCCGGATCCGCGGTCGCAGTCGCCGCGCCAGGTGCTGGGCCGGGTGCTCCACGTCGGCGGCACGCTCGTGCTGACCGGACCGGACGACACGGTGGCCGCTCTCGACGACCTCGAGCTCGACCCGGACCAGGCGCGGGTCTACGGCCGGGTCGTCGTCGACGGCGTCGTGGTCGCGGCGGTGGCGCGGCCGGTCAACCGGTCGTCGGCGGTCGGCGCGCGCGAGGTCGTGGCCGAGGCCGGTGGCGACGCCGGCCCGCGCGCGTCGCTGCAGCCGGTCGCGAGGAGCACG
>DATMJH010000307.1:0-3330 GCA_035554015.1 Mycobacteriales bacterium | reverse complement strand
ACGTAGAGGTCGAGCAGGACAGGGGGCTGCGCGAGCTGGTGGAGCTCGGCTTCGACGCCGAGCTGGTCGAGAAGGTGATCCGGCTCGTCGACGCCGCCGAGTACAAGCGGCGGCAGACGCCTCCCGGCCCGAAGATCACCGGCCGGGCGTTCGGGCGCGACCGGCGGCTGCCCATCACCTCGCGCTGGCGCGAGGTCGCGGCACCGCACGTCGACGCCGGCGAGGGTCGGCCGGACGAGCGCAGCGCGTAGGTCACAGGACGGCGGTCTCGGTCTTCGTCGTCCGCGCCTGCGTCGCGGCGTCGGCGCGGGCCGCGACCAGGCCGCTGCTGGTGCGCAGCGGGACCTCGCGGACCAGCAGTGTGAGCACGAACGCCGGCACGAGCAGAACGGCGACGACGAGGAACACCGTCTGCACCGAGTCGGTGAAGCCCTGCAGCACCGCCGTCCGGACCGCTTCGGGCAGCCGGTCGATGACGGTCGAGTCGTCCAGGGAGCTGGCCGAGGAGAACCGCTCGACGACGTCGTCTGGCAGCCCCGCAGCGCGCGCCCTGGCCTGGATGTTCGGGGCCAGCGAGCCGAACAGCACGGCCAGCGACACCGCCGCCCCGAGCGTGCCGCCCATGCTGCGGAAGAACGTCACCGAGCTGGTCGCGACACCCATGTCCCGCGGCGGCAGCGCGTTCTGCACGGCCAGAACCAGCGTCTGCATGCACAGGCCGAGCCCGGCGCCGAGCACGACCATCGACGCGACCACCTGCCAGGACGGCGTGTCGACCTCGAGCCGCGTGAACAGCAGCATCGCGACGAGCAGCACCGCCGTGCCCATTACCGGGAAGACCTTGTACCGGCCGGTGCGCGACATCACCCGGCCGACGACGCCCGACGTCAGGATGATGCCGGCCATCAGCGGCACGAGCTGCAGGCCGGCAGAGGTGGGCGAGGCGCCGCGGACGATCTGCAGGTAGAGCGGCAGCACCACGAAGCCGCCGAACATCGCGGCGCCCACCAGCAGGCTGGTCGACGTCGTCATCGCGAAGACGCTGTCGCGGAACATGCGCAGCGGCAGGATCGCCTCCTCGGGCATCCGCCGCTCCCAGAGCACGAACACGACGAGCGCGACGACGGAGCCGAGGCCGAGGCCCACGACGAGCGCGGAGCCCCAGCCCCACTCCCGCCCGCGCTCGGCCAGCAGCAGCACGGGGACGACCGCGGCGGCGAGCAGCACGGCCCCGAGCGCGTCGACGCGGTGCTCGGAGCGGCGGGGCGGCAGGTGCAGGTTGCGCGCGACGACCGCCATGGCCAGCAGCCCGACCGGGACGTTGACGAGGAAGACCCACCTCCACCCGTCGATCCCCAGCAGCGACTCCTGGCCGGCGAAGGCGCCGCCGACCAGCGGCCCGAGCACGCTGGAGGTGGCGAACACGCTCATGAAGTAGGCCGAGTAGCGCCCGCGCTCGCGCGGCGGCACGAGGTCGCCGACGATGGCGAACGCCAGCGACATCAAGCCACCGGCGCCGACGCCCTGCACGGCGCGCCAGGCCGCCAGCTCGTAGACGGACTGCGCGGTGCCGCAGAGCACCGAGCCGAGCACGAACACGCCGATCGCGAACAGGTAGAACGGCCGGCGGCCGTACATGTCGGAGAGCTTGCCGTAGAGCGGGACGGTGATCGTCGCCGTCACCAGGTACGCGGTGGTGACCCAGGCCTGGGCGGTCTGGCCCTCGAGCTCGTCGGCGATGGTGCGCATCGCCGTCGTGACGATGGTCTGGTCGAGCGACGACAGGAACATCCCGAGCAGCAGCCCCGACAGCACGACGAGCACCTGCCGGTGGCTGAGCTCCTCGCCCGGCAGCTCGGCCTCGGGGGCGCGGCTCACGGGTGCAGCCCGGTGAGCACGTCGTCGACGACGCGCCGCACGAAGTCGGGAGCCGCCGGTGGGTCGGTGCGCAGCAGGTTGCGGTAGGCGACCGGCCCGATGAGCAGGTCGGCCGCGTGGTCGAGGTCGACGTCGGGCCGCACCAGCCCCTCGTCGACGGCCGCCGCCAGCACCGACCGGAGCCGGGCCCGGCGCGGTTCCACCACTTGCGCGCGGTACCGGGCGAGCAGCTCCGGGTTCTCGACGGCGGCGCTGAGCAGCCGCGGCAGGATGCGCCCGGCGAGCGACCCCGACCGCCGCTGCTGCGTCTCGAGCAGCGCGACGAGCTGCTCGCGCGCCGACGCGCCGGCGGGTACCTCGACCGGCTCCGCGAGCGTCGCGAGGGCGTCCACGACGAGCTGCTCCTTCGCCGGCCAGCGGCGGTAGAGCGTGGCCTTGCCGACCCCGGCGGCGGCGGCGACCGCCTCCATCGTCAGGGCGGCGTAGCCGACGTCGGCGAGCAGGTCCAGCGCAGCGCGGCAGATCGCGACGTCGAGGCTCGGGTCACGCGGGCGCCCGGGCCGGGCGACCGTCTCCGCTGTCGTCACCGACACGCCCTTCCTAGCGTCCGCCGCCCCATCCGGTACGGCACCGTTCCGCAACCCTACCGGTACGCAGGCGTTCCGCATCCGGCCCCGACGGCGAGAGGAGCGTCACAGCGACGCGCCGCGCGACGTCGTGCCACCCTGATGTCGACCCGGGGACGCGACCGAGCGCCTCGAGGCAGCCAGGAGGCAGCGAATGTCCTCACCTCTCCCCGACCCGACCCCTGCCCGCCCTGCGGACGGCGACGCCCTGCCGGTGCTCTACGGCGGCGTGAGCGGCCGTCGCGTGACCGTCCGCGACCTGCGGCTGGCCAAGGAGCGCGGCGAGCGGTGGGCGATGCTCACCTCCTACGACATGCTCACCGCCGCGCTGTTCGACGAGGCCGGCATCCCGGTCCTGCTGGTGGGCGACTCGGCCGGCAACAACGTGCTCGGGCACAGCAGCACCGTGCCGGTCACCGTCGACGAGCTGCTGCCGCTGACCCGCGCGGTCGCCCGGTCGAGCCGGCGCGCCCTGGTCGTGGCCGACCTTCCGTTCGGCTCCTACACCGCCTCGCCGCAGCAGGCGCTGGCGACCGCGGTGCGCTTCCTGCAGGAGGCGGGCGCGCACGCCGTCAAGCTCGAGGGCGGTTCCCGGGTCCTGCCGCAGGTCGAGCTGCTGGTCTCCTCCGGCGTCCCCGTCATGGGGCACCTGGGCCTGACCCCCCAGTCCGAGCTGGTCACCGGGCTGCGCGTGCAGGGCCGCGGCGAGGCCGGGGAGCAGCTGCTCACCGAGGCGCAGGCCCTGCAGGCGGCCGGCGCCTTCTCGCTGGTGCTCGAGGCCGTGCCGTCGGCGCTCGCCGAGCGGGTGACGGCCGAGCTCGACATC
>DATMJH010000306.1:0-5669 GCA_035554015.1 Mycobacteriales bacterium | reverse complement strand
GTGGTGCGCCCGGCGCACCACGTCGGGCTCAGTGCTGCTGAGCGGCCGCCACGGCCGCCTGTCCGAGGCTGATGCCGCCGTCGTTGGGCGGCACCTGCCCGTGCAGCAGCACCTGCAGCCCTCGCTGCTCCAGGTCGCCGGCGACGAGGTCGGTGAGCAGCGCGTTCTGGAAGACCCCGCCGGTGAGGACGACGGCGTCCAGGCCCCGCGCCGAGGCGACCTCGGCGGCGACGTCGGCGGTCACCCGAGCCAGCGCGCCGTGGAAGGCGCGTGCGAGCTCGGGCACCGGCACCCCGCGCCGGTGGTCGGCCAGCAGCCCGGCCAGCACGGGGGACGGGTCGAGCACCTCGCCGCGCACGTCGAACCGGTGGTCGGGCCCGCCGCTCGCGTAGCGGGCCAGCGCCTCCAGCTCGATCGCCGCCTGGCCCTCGTAGGTCACCGCCGCCCGGACGCCCAGCAGCGCCGCGACGGCGTCGAACAGCCGCCCGGCGCTGGTGGTGGTCGGTTGCCGGCCGGACCGCGCGAGCGCCAGCACCGCTTCGGCTCGGGGGTCCACCGTGGCGCCCCACTCGACCGCCGCCTCGTCACCCAGCGCCAGCCGGAGCCAGGACACCGCCATCCGCCACGGCTCGCGCGTCGCGGCGTCCCCGCCGGGCAGCGGCACGGGCGCCAGGTGCGCCACGCGGTCGGCCCGGCAGAGGTCGGCGACGAGCACCTCCCCGCCCCACAGCGTGCCGTCGCACCCCAGGCCCAGCCCGTCGAAGGCCACTCCCACCACCGGGCCGGTGCGGCCGTGCTCGACCAGGCAGGACGCGACGTGCGCGTGATGGTGCTGCACGCCGACCAGCGGTAGCCCGGCGTCCAGCGCCCACGCCGTCGACCGGTAGCCCGGGTGCAGGTCGTGCGCGACGACGGCCGGCGCCACCCCGGACAGGCGCTGCAGGTGCTCGACCGCCGACCGGAACGCCTCGTGAGCCGACCAGTGGTCCAGGTCCCCGAGGTGATGACTGCTCACCGCGGCGGCGCCGCGGGCGAGCGTCACGGTGCTCTTGAGCTGCGCGCCGACGGCGAGCACCGGCTCGCGGGCCGGCACCGGCAGCCGCAGCGGCTGCGGCACGTAGCCACGGGCCCGCCGCAGCACCTGCACCCGGCCGCCCGAGGCACGGGCGACGGAGTCGTCGGCACGCACCGCGATCGGCCGGTCGTGCGAGAGGAGCCCGTCGACCAGCGGGCCGAGCCGCTGCCGCGCGTCCTCGTCGTCGTGCGCGACCGGCTCGTCGCGACGGTTCCCGCTGGTCATGACGAGCGGCCGGTCCAGCGCCTGCAGCAGCAGGACGTGCAGCGGGCTCGACGGCAGCATCACCCCCAGCTCGGCCAGGCGCGGCGCCACCTGCGGCGCGACGTCGGCATCGGGGCGGCGCGGCGCGAGGACCACCGGGCGACGCGGCGACGCCAGGGCGGCGACGGCGACGTCGTCGAGCTCGCACAGCTGGCGCGCCGCGTCGACGTCGCCCACCATGACGGCGAAGGGCTTGTCGTCACGCTGCTTCCGCGCGCGCAGCGCCGCCACCGCGTGCTCGGCCGCGGCGTCGCAGGCCAGGTGGTAGCCGCCGACACCCTTGACCGCGACGACGCCACCGCCGGCGATGCACGAGACGGCCGCGTCGAGAGCCGCCTGCGCCGTCAGGCGCGCCGCGCCACGCTGCCAGCGCAGCCGCGGGCCGCACGCCGGGCAGGCGTTGGGCTGCGCGTGGAAGCGACGGCCGGTCGGGTCGTCGTACTCGGTCTGGCAGGCAGCGCACATGCCGAACCCGGCCATGGTCGTGGCGGCCCGGTCGTAGGGAACGGCGGTGACGATCGTGTAGCGCGGCCCGCAGTCGGTGCAGTTGACGAAGGGGTAGCGGTACCGGCGGTCCGTCGGGTCGGCGAGCTCGGCCAGGCACGCGTCGCACGGCGCGACGTCGGCGCTCACTGCGACGTCCGTGCCTCCCTCCCGGTCGGTGGGGGCGATGACGAAGCCGCGGTCGCCGACCGGCGGAACGGCGCGCCACTCGACGGACTCCACCAGCGCCAGCGGCGGCGGCCGGTGCTCGACGGCGTCCAGCAGCGCCTGCAGCGCGCCGGCCGGTCCCTCCACCTCGACGACGACGCCCGTGCCGTCGTTGCGCACCCAGCCGGTCAGCTCACGCGAGACCGCCTCGCGGTAGACGAAAGGACGGAAGCCGACCCCCTGCACGGTTCCCCGCACGTGCAGCCGCCGGCGCTCGGGCATGCCCGTCAGCAGATGCGCGGCAGCGGATCGCCGACGAGCATGTCGACGATCCGGGTGCCGCCGAACGCGGTCTCCAGGAGCACGATCCGCTCGGGTTCGGCGGCGACCCGGCCGATGACGGCGGCGCGCGATCCGAGCGGGTGCGATCGCAGCGCGGCCAGCGCGGCATCGGCCTCGCCGGCCGGGACGACGGCGACGAGCTTGCCCTCGTTGGCGACGTACAGCGGGTCGATGCCGAGCAGGTCGCACGCGCCGCTCACCGCCCGGTCGACCGGCAGCGCGGCCTCCTGCAGCACGACGGCGACGCCGGCGGCCGCGGCGAGCTCGTTGCACACCGTGCCGACGCCGCCCCGGGTCGGGTCGCGCAGCCAGCGGGTCCGCGGCGCCGCCGCGAGCAGCAGCTCGACCAGGCCGTTCAGCGCGGCGGTGTCGGACCGCACGTCGGCCTCGAGGTCGAGGTCGCCGCGGGCGAGCATCACCGCGACGCCGTGGTCGCCGAGCGTGCCGCTCACGAGCACGGCGTCACCGGGCCGCACCTGCTGCGGCGACAGCTCGCGTCCCGGTGGCACCACCCCGACCCCCGCCGTGGTGATGTACAGGCCGTCCGCGGCGCCGGTGTCGACGACCTTGGTGTCGCCGGTGACGACGGCGACACCGGCCGCGTCGGCGGCCTGCGCCATGTCGGCGACCACCGCCTCGAGCTCGGCGACCGGAAGCCCCTCCTCGAGCACGAACGCCGCGGACAGCCAGGCCGGCCGGGCGCCGCACATCGCCAGGTCGTTCACCGTGCCGTGCACGGCCAGCGAGCCGATCGAGCCACCCGGGAAGCGACGCGGTCGCACGACGTAGGAGTCGGTGGACAGCGCGATCCGCTCCCCGCCGGGCAGCGACAGCAGCGCGCCGTCACCCAGGGCGGCGAGGGCGTCGTCGCGGAACGCCTCGAGGAACACCGCGTCGACGAGGGCGGCCGAGGCCTTGCCGCCGGCGCCGTGCGCCAGCGTGACGACGTCGTCGGTCAGCCGGGGCCGGCGGCGGCGGAACCGCTCGACCCGCTCGAGCACCAGCTCCTGCCGCCCGTCCGGCGACGGCCCTGTCACCTCGTCGCCGCCGCGAGGCCGGCGGCCGTGCGGTGCAGCCGCCCGAAGGTGTAGTACGCCGCGCAGGCGCCCTCGGACGACACCATGCACGTGCCGATCGGCGTCTCGGGGGTGCAGGCGGTGCCGAACACCTTGCACTCCCACGGCTTGATGACGCCCTTGAGCACCTCGCCGCACTGGCACGCCTTCGGGTCGGCGACCCGCACTCCCGGCAGCTCGAACAGCCGCTCGGCGTCGAACTCGGCGAAGTCCTCCCGCAGCGCCAGCGCGCTCTGGGCGATGAAGCCGAGCCCGCGCCACTCGAAGTGCGGACGCAGCGTGAACACCTGCTCGAGGATGCGCAGCGCGATCGGGTTGCCGTCGTCGACGACGACGCGGGTGTACTGGTTCTCCACCTCGCAGCGACCGTCGGCGAACTGCTGCAGCAGCATGACCACGGCCTGCAGGATGTCGAGCGGCTCGAACCCCGCCGTCACCAGCGGCTTGCCGTGCTGCCGCGGGACGAACTCGTACGGCCGGTTGCCGATGACGGTGCTGACGTGGCCGGGGCCGAGGAACCCGTCGAGCCGCAGGTCAGGTGAGGTCAGGATCGCCTTGAGCGGCGGCACGATCGTCACGTGGTTGCAGAACACGCTGAAGTTGCGGACGCCGGCCTCGCGGGCGCGCAGCAGCGTGACGGCGGTGGACGGCGCGGTGGTCTCGAAGCCCACGGCGAAGAACACCACGCGCCGGTCCGGGTTCGCCTGGGCGATCTTCAGCGCGTCGAGCGGGCTGTAGACCATGCGCACGTCCGCGCCCCGCGCCTTGGCCTCGAGCAGGCTCGAGCTGCTGCCCGGCACCCGCATCATGTCGCCGAACGAGGTGAGCACGACGCCGGGCTGCTCGGCCAGCGCGATGGCGTCGTCGACACGCCCCATCGGGATGACGCAGACCGGGCAGCCGGGGCCGTGCACCAGCTCGACGGTGTCGGGCAGCAGCTGCTCGATGCCGTGCCGGTAGATGGTGTGCGTGTGCCCGCCGCACACCTCCATGAACGCGTAGGGGGCGCCGTCACGCCCACCCTCGGCCAGCTCGGCGATGCGCCGCAGCGCCACCCGGGCAGCGGCGGGGTCGCGGTACTCGTCGACGAACCTCATGACAGCTCCGCCTGCTCGAGCCGGGCCTGCACGCGCTCCCACAGGGCGTGCACCACGGCCGACTGGACCTCCTGGGTGCGGTGCACGCTCTGCGCGTCGACGGCGAGGCAGTGCGCGACGTCGGGACTGGTGCCGACGGCTCCCCCGCCGTAGCCGGCGAGCCCGACGGTGAGCAGGCCGCGACTGCGGGCCTCGGCGAAGGCCCGCAGCACGTTGGCCGAGCCGCCGCTGGTCGACAGCCCGAGAGCGATGTCACCGGTCCGGCCGTGCGCGATCAGCTGCCGCGCGAACACCACCTCGACGCCGACGTCGTTCGCCAGCGCGGTGAGCACCGCCGGGTCCGACGACAGCGACCGGGCCGGCAGCGCGCGCCCGTGCGCGGGGGAGGCGAACAGCGCCGCCAGACCGGCCGCGTCGGTGGCCGAGCCCCCGTTGCCGAAGCAGAACAGCCGGCCGCCGGCGGCGAAGGCGGCTGCCATGGCGGCCGCGGCCCGGTCCAGCTCGTCGGCGAGGGCGAGCAGCGTCTGCGTCCGCAGCAGCGCGCTCTCGGTCGCCTTGGCACGCGCCGAGCGGGAGAGGTCGGCGAGAACCGACGCGGGGTCGGTCTGCTCCTGCTGGTCCAGCATCGGGTAGAGGAAGCCGCCGGCCGAGCTCACGGCGCGCCGCCGAACCGGGCGATGGCGGTGCCGGCGTGCACCACCAGCAGGTCGTGCACCGACGCGACGCCGACCAGGGCGAGGTCGACGTCCTCCTCCCCGTCGGCCGCGCGCACCCGGGCCGTCACGCCGTCCACCGCCAGCACCTCGGCGAGCCGGCCCTCGTCGGCGCAGGTGACGCACACCGGGCCGTCGCAGTCGGCAGGCGACCGGAGCACCCCGCCGTGCTCGAGGCAGACGTGCGCGAGCTCCCAGAGCAGGTGGTACACGAGCATGAACCGGCCGTCGTGGGCCGCCATCTCGTCGTCGAACCACAGCAGCGCGTCCGCCGACCCCGAAGGCGGGGGAGCTCCCGCACCGATCCAGACGACGGCCAGACCCCACGCCGGTGCCCTCCGGGCGAGGTCTCGCAGCGCGTCGTCGTCCGCGGCGCCGACGGCGACGAGGACGTCGCCGGCCCGCACGTTGGCCCGCGCGTTCGCCGTCAGGGCCGAGCCGGGCAGCGAGA
>DATMJH010000305.1:0-11007 GCA_035554015.1 Mycobacteriales bacterium | reverse complement strand
CGGCCTTCTTCAGAAGTAGTAGGGGTAGGCGTCCCAGTCCGGCGAGCGCTTCTCGAGGAAGGCGTCCCGCCCCTCGACGGCCTCGTCGGTCATGTACGCCAGCCGGGTCGCCTCGCCGGCGAACACCTGCTGACCCATGATCCCGTCGTCCACGGCGTTGAACGCGAACTTCAGCATCCGCTGCGCGGTCGGCGACTTCCTGCAGATCGTCTGCGCCCACGCGATCGCCGTCTGCTCGAGCTCGTCGTGCGGCACGACGCGGTTCACCATGCCCATGCGGAACGCGTCCTCGGCGTCGTGCTCCGCGCCGAGGAAGAAGATCTCGCGCGCGGCCTTCTGGCCGACCTGGCGGGCAAGGTACGCCGACCCGTAGCCGGCGTCGAAGCTGCCGACGTCGGCGTCGGTCTGCTTGAAGCGCGCGTGCTCGCGGCTGGCCAGCGTGAGGTCGCAGACGACGTGCAGCGAGTGGCCGCCGCCGGCGGCCCAGCCGGGCACGACGCAGATCACCACCTTGGGCATCGTGCGGATCAGCCGCTGCACCTCGAGGATGTGCAGCCGCCCGGCCCGCGCGGGCTCGACCTCGCCCTCGTCGGAGGCGTACCGGTAGCCGTCCCGACCGCGGATGCGCTGGTCACCACCGGAGCAGAACGCCCAGCCGCCGTCCTTGGGCGACGGCCCGTTGCCGGTGAGCAGCACGCACCCGACGTCGGACGTCTGCCGGGCGTGGTCGAGCACCCGGTACAGCTCGTCGACGGTGTGGGGCCGGAACGCGTTGCGCACGTCCGGCCGGTCGAACGCGACCCGCACGACCATGCCGTCGCGACCGGGCGCGGTGTGCCGGTGGTAGGTCATGTCGGTCAGGTCCCCGAACCCGGGCACGGCGCGCCACTGGGCGGGGTCGAACAGCTCGGAGACCGTCACGAGCCGCGAGACTAGGACGCGTGCCCGCCGAGCCGCCCGACGCCGCCGACCTGATCGCACGCGCGCACGTCGTCTCGGTGCCCCTGCACGTGCGGTTCCGCGGCGTCGACGTCCGTGAGGCGGTGCTGCTCGACGGCCCGGCGGGTTGGGGCGAGTTCGCGCCGTTCCCCGAGTACGACGACGCCGAGGCGGCGCGCTGGCTGGCCGCGGCGGTCGAGGCGGCGTGGACGGGCTGGCCGCCGCGGGTGCGCGAGGTCGTGCCGGTCAACGCGACGGTGCCTGCGGTCAGGGCTGACGCGGTTCCTGCTGTGCTGCAGCGCTTTCCGGGCTGCACGACGGCGAAGGTGAAGGTTGCCGAGGCCGGGCATTCGCTCGACGACGACGTCGCTCGCGTGGCCGCGGTGCGTGCCGCACTGGGTGGTGGCGGGCGCATCCGGGTGGACGCCAACGGCGCATGGACGGTCGAGCAGGCGCGGACGGCGCTGCGCGAGCTCGCGACCTTCGGCCTCGAGTACGCCGAGCAGCCCTGCGCGACGGTGGAGGAGCTGGCGGTGCTGCGCCGGCTCACCGACGTGCGGATCGCCGCCGACGAGAGCATCCGCCGTGCCGACGACCCCCTCCGGGTGGCGCGGGAGGACGCGGCCGACCTGGTCGTCCTGAAGGCCGCCCCCCTGGGCGGGGTGCGCAGCGCGCTGCGCATCGCCGAGCGGTGCGGCCTGCCCGTCGTCGTGTCGTCGGCGCTGGACACGGCCGTCGGGATCAGCGCCGGTCTGGCCCTCGCGGGCGCGCTCCCCGATCTGCCGTACGCGTGCGGGCTCGCGACCGGCGGCCTGCTCGCCCACGACGTCGTCGGTCTTCGCGTGTCCGGTGGTGCGCTGCCGGTCGGCGCCGTGGTACCCGCGCCGGAGCGGCTGGCGGCGCTGGCAGCACCGCCCGACCGTGAGCGCTGGTGGCTCGACCGCCTCGCGCGGTGCGCCGCTGCGGCGGGTGGTGTCGCGCCGTGACCGGCCGAGGACAGCGGGTCGAACAGCCCGTTGTGACCATTCGTGCGGTGGCCCGGCCTCCGTAGCCTGCTGTGCCCCGGGCGTCGGCGCCTGGGGGCCGAAGGGGGGCTCTCATGCGCCGTGTTCTCGTCGTCATGCTCACTCTGCTCGCCTGCCTCTGTGCCACGCCCGGCACGGCCGCGGCCGACGCGCCGATCGGCCCGGCCCAAGCGTGGCGCGGTCACTTCCCAGACGCCGGCGAGCAGGCGAGCTTTCCCTGCCATGTCGGTCCCGGAGAGGACGACGTCGTCCTGTTCAGCGACGAGGCCAGCTTCCACGGCAAGGACCTCATCTTCCCGGTGAACGACGGCACCGGCCAGGCCTTCCTCGGGCACATCACGTGGTCGTTCCGCGCGCAGCACCAGAACCTCGACACCCTCGAGCGGTTCACCGTGCAAGGGCACGGCGTCTTCCGCGAGCTCTCCTCCCAGCTGCTCGGCAGCTGGGACGGTGAGACGTGGACGCCGCCGGAGGGCTGGGTCGCGCCAACCGACGAGAAGGGCGACCCAGTCGAGATCTCGGGGCCGGTCTACCGCTTCACCTCGGTCGAGGTGCTGCACTTCACGGTCCGCGACGAGTTCGGGCGAGTGCTCCACAAGGCGAGTGCACGCATTCGCTGGGTGGACGAGTACGACACCCTCGGCGACGGCGTCCCCGGTGCCGAGTTCCTGCGCGGAGAGGACCCTGTCCTGCTGGCCGGCTCCTGGCCGTTCTTCGACTTCTGCGAGCTCGCGCTCAGCTGACGACGCCTGACGCCGGCCCCGCCCGGCGGGAGCACCGTCGGTGTGCCGCCGGACAGCGGCAGGCGGCAGGATCGGCGGCGTGAACCCGTCGACGGCGCTGGCCACCGTGCTCGTGGACGAGCTCGTCCGCGGCGGCGTGCGCGACGTCGTGCTCTCCCCCGGCTCGCGCAGCGCCCCGCTCGCGCTCGCCGTGCACGCCGCGGACGCCGCCGGCCGGCTGCGGCTGCACGTGCGCATCGACGAGCGGTCGGCCGGCTTCCTCGCACTCGGGCTCGCCAAGGCGTCAGGCACGCCGGTACCGGTCGTCACGACGTCCGGCACCGCCGTGCTCAACCTGCACCCGGCGGTCGCGGAGGCGAGGCAGTCCGGAGTCCCGCTGGTGCTGCTGACCGCCGACCGGCCGCCCGAGCTCCGCGGCACCGGGGCCAACCAGACCGTCGACCAGGTGAAGGCCTTCGGCGACGACGTCGTCGAGTTCTTCGAGGTCGGTGCGGCGTCGGTGCGCCCCGGCGAGGCGGCCTACTGGCGGTCGCTGACCTGCCGCGCGCTCGCCTCAGCACGGCACGAGCCAGGCCCCGTGCACCTGAACCTCGCCCTCCGCGAGCCGCTCGTGCCCGACGGCGACAGCAGCTGGCCCGAGCCGTTCGACGGCCGGCAGGAGGGCCGTCCGTGGACGGACGTGCTTCCCGCCGCGGCACCGGACCGTCCGGTCGACGACCTGCCCGCCCGCACCGTCGTGGTGCTCGGCGACGGCGCCGACGCGCGAGCGGCGCAGGCGCTCGCCGCGGCGCGCGGCTGGCCCGTGGTCGCCGAGCCGTCGTCGGGCGCCGCACCCTCGGCTGAGGTGCTTCCCGTCCCCGACCTCCTGCTGGGGACGGGCCGGCTGCCGCTGCCGGACCGAGTCCTCGTGGTGGGCCGGCCGACGCTCAGCCGGGCGGTCGGTCGGCTCATCGCCTCGACACCCGCGGACGTCGTCGCCCGGGCGGGGCGCTGGCCCGACCCGTCCCGCACCGCCGGGCGAGCCCTCCCGGCCGTGCCGGCAGCCTCCGGTGGGGCCGTCGACCGCGAGTGGCTCACCACGTGGCAGGCCGCCGGTGCGGCCGCTTCGGCGGCCGTCGACAAGGTCCTGTCCGAGGCCGACGGCCTCGCGGAGCCGCTCGTCGCCCGCGCGGTGCTCGACGCCGCCGAGCGCGACGGCGCGACCGTCGTCGCCGGCTCGAGCACGCCGGTGCGCGACGCGTTCCTCGCGGGGCCGCGCGAAGGCGTGCGCGTGCTGGCGAACCGCGGCGCCGCCGGCATCGACGGCACGGTCAGCACGGCGTGCGGCGTCGCTCTGTCGGCCGGCCCGGCGTTCGCCCTGCTCGGCGACCTCACGTTCCTGCACGACGCGAACGGGCTCGTCCTCGGACCGCAGGAACGGCGGCCCGACCTCACGCTGGTCGTCGTCGACAACGACGGCGGCGGCATCTTCGGCCTGCTGGAGCAGGGCGCCCCGGAGCACGCCGGCGCCTTCGAGCGCGTCTTCGGCACGCCGCACGGCGTCGACCTGGCGGCGCTGTCCGCGGCGACCGGCACCACGTACCGCACGTGGGACGGCGAGCTGACGCGGCCGTGCGGGCTGCAGGTCGTGCACGCCCGCACCGACCGCGCCGCCGGCGTCAGGCTCACCCGCCGGCTGCGGGAGGCCGTCGCCGCGGCGCTCAGCGGCTGACCGCCACCCCGATGGTGTCGGCGGCGACGAACTTCGGGGCGCCGTCCTCGTAGAACTCCTCGACCTCGACGAGATCGAAGCCGGCGCCGCTGACGAGGTCCGCGATCGGCCGGGTGAGGTGGCACCCGCCGGCCACCCGCTTCTGCACCGGCTCCAGCCGCCGCTGCCACCGCCGCACCCGCTCGTCCGGCGCGAGGCCGTGCTCGACGAAGTGGAACCGGCCACCGGGCCGCAGGACCCGGCGCAGCTCGCGCAGCGCGGCGGCGGCGTCCGGGATGGTGCACAGGGTCCACGTCGAGAGCGCCGTGTCGAAGCTGCCGGCCGGGAAGGGCAGCGTCTGGCCGTCCAACCCGGCGCGGTGCACCGGCACGGGCGACGCCGCCACCCGCCGGGCCGCCTTGCGCCAGCCGACGTCCGACGGCTCGACGGCGGTCACCGACGTCACGGTCGACGGGTAGTGGGGGACGTTGTGGCCCGACCCGAAGCCGATCTCGAGCACCTGGCCGGTCAACCCCTCGCAGACCCGCCGCCGGTGCGGCTCCGCGGCCTTCATCCCGCAGGCGATGTCGACGACCCTCGGGACGACCTGCTCGCGGTACCAGCCCATGACCTCACCCCCGGGCAGCATGGCGTGGATCGGCCGCTGCGAGAACCCTCAGCCCGGCGACAGCGCCGAGCGCATGGCGAGCAGCTTGGCGTTGCTCTCCGCCAGCTCGTCGGCCGGGCGGCTGCCCTCGACGATGCCGCAGCCGGCGAACAGCCGCAGCCGCGAGCCGTCGTCGGCGTCCAGCTCGGCGCAGCGCAGCGCGATGCCCCACTCCCCGTCGCCGCGCGAGTCGAGCCAGCCGACCGGTCCCGCGTACCGCCCGCGGTCGAGTCCCTCGATCTCCCGGATCACCCTGCGTGCCGTCGCCGTCGGCGCCCCGCACACCGCGGCTGACGGGTGCAGCGAGGCCAGCAGGTCGAGTGAGCTCGAGCCGTCGGCGACCGTGCCGGTGACGTCGGTGGCCAGATGCAGCACGTTGGGCAGGTCGAGCACGAACGGCGACGACGGCACGTCGACGTCGACGCAGTGCCGGGCCAGCGCCTCGACGACGGAGCGGACGCCGTACCCGTGCTCCTCGAGGTCCTTGATGGAGCGGCCGAACGCGGTCGTCATGCGCTCGTCGCGGTTCGCGTCGCCGCTGCGCCGCAGCGTGCCGGCGAGCACGCGCGAGCTGACCTGCCCGTCCCGGAGCCGCACCAGCATCTCGGGCGTCGCACCGATCATCCGGTCGACGCTGAAGGTCCAGCACCCGGTGTAGTCGCCGGCCAGCCGCTGCAGCGGCCACCGGGGGTCGAGCGGTGCGTCCAGCCGCGCCTCGACCTCCCGGGCGAGCACGACCTTGGCGACCTCGCCGGAGCGGATCCGGCCGACGGCGTCGGCGACGGCAGCGGTGAACTGCTCCGCAGTACGGTCGACGAGGTCGAACCGGTGCGGCGGCCGCACCGGCTCCCGCGGGCCGAGCGGCGCGACGGCGTCGTCCACAGTCGTGACCCAGCACGTCGTGCCGTGCCGGCCGACGACCACCTCCGGCACGACGAGCACCGACGTGCCGCGGTCGAAGGCGAAGGAGCCGAAGGCCACCAGACCGGTGCCGGGCAGCCGGACGTCGTCCTGCACGTCGGCTCCGGCGACGAGCGCTGCCCACCAGGCGGTGGCCTCGCCGAACGGATCCGCGCCCGACAGCTCCAGCCGCGCCGCCTCGCCCCAGCCGACGAGGCCCTCGCCGTCCCGCATCCAGGCGAGCGGGCGCTCGGCCGGCAGCAGCTCGAGCAGGGGCCCGGGGTCGTCGACGACCACGGTGCGCACCGTGCGCACCGTCACCTCCGGCACCGTCGTCACGGCTCCAGCGTAGGAGCCGGCCGGCTGGTCGGCTCGGTGCGGCCGCAGGCGGCCCCCGGAGGTGCACCCCCGTGGCGGCAGTGCAAGTCTCGCGGGCGTGCGCCGGACCACGCCGGGCACGGCGCACACGGACCCGAGATCGACCACCGCAACCCCGGAGGACCGGATGACGACCCTGCGCGACGAGGACATCACCACCACGCCGAAGGCGACCATGCCCGGACCGGGCGGCGACGCCGACGGCGGGGACAGCGACAGCACGCAGGTCGACCCGGCCGGTGTCGACCCCGCCGGCACCGACACGGCTGACTCCGACGGCAGCGGCGCCGGCGGCAGCGACGCGGACGGCGGCGACGCGGACGGCGGCGACTCCAGCGACGCCGACGGAAGCGACAGCTGACCGCAGCAGGGTCCCGGTGCGGCCGGGCCGCGCCGCGGCCCGGCCGGCGACCTGCGCGGAGGCCAGCGTGACGGGCTCGGCGCTGGCGCGCTGCACGTCGGTCGACCGCGCGACGTTCGCGACCGAGAACTGGTCCCGCGCGCCGCTGCTGTCGCGCGCCGAGCAGCTGCCGGCGTCGTTCGACGACCTGCTCTCGGCCGACGACGTCGACGAGATGGTGGCCGAGCGCGGGCTGCGCACGCCGCTGTTCCGGACGGTCCGCCACGGCGACCCGGTGACCACGCCGGTCCGCACCGTCACGGCCGGCGGCCGCCGGCTGCCCGACGTCGTCGACGCCGACCGGCTGCACGCCCAGCACGCCGACGGCGCCACGCTGGTGCTCAACGCCCTGCACCGTACGCACCCGCCGCTGGCGCGCTTCTGCCGCGCGCTCGCCGCCGAGCTCGGCCACCCCACGCAGTGCAACGCCTACGTGACCCCCGGCGGGCACGCGCAGGGGTTCGACCACCACCACGACACCCACGACGTCTTCGTGCTCCAGGTGTCGGGGCGCAAGCGGTGGGTCGTGCACGAGCCGGTGCTGCGGCTGCCACTGCCGTCGCAGCCGCGGGCCGGCGCCGACCTGGTGCCCGACGGCGCCGAGCCGCTGCTCGACGTCGACCTCCAGGCCGGCGACGCGCTGTACCTGCCGCGCGGGTACGTGCACGCGGCCCTCACCACCGACGAGCACTCCGTGCACCTGACGGTCGGCGTGCTGTCGACCACGTGGCACGACGTGCTCGCCGACGCCGTCGCGCTGGCCGCCGACGACGAGCGCTTCCGCGCCGCGCTGCCGGTCGACCCGCGGACCGCGCTCGAGGACGTCCCGGCGTTCCTGCGCACCGCCGCGCAGTGGCTCGAGGCGCTGCCGCCACAGCAGCTGCAGGAGCGGCTGCGGGGCCGGCTGGCGCGGGCCGTCCCGCCGGAGCCGGTGCGGCTGCTGGCCCAGGCCGCCGCCGTGCGCGACCTGCAGCCGACCGCCGCAGTGCGGCCACGGGCCGGGCTGCCTGCGTCGCTCGACGTCGACGGGGACGACGTCGTGCTGACGCTGCCGGACCGCACCGTGCGGCTGCCCGCCGCGGCGTCCGCGGCCCTGCGGCGGCTGCTCGACGGGCCGGTCTCGGCGTCGGAGCTCGTCGAGCACGGTCTGGACGAGCCGGGCGCGCTCGTACTCGTGCGGCGGATGCTGCGCGAGGGCGTCGTCGTCCCGGCGTGAGGTCGACCGCGTGCTGACCTAGCGTGCTGCCGGTGACCCTGACCTGCTCTGACGCGTCGCGGCTGCGCGAGGAGCCGATGCTCGCGACGGCGAGCCGCGTCGAGCGGTGGATCCTCGTCGAGCAGTGCGGGCCGTGGGGCGCCGACGCCGTCCCGCTCGCGCGGGTCGACGACGCGCTGAGCCGGCACCTCGTCAGCTCCGCGAACGAGCGCGGCGCGCGGCTCGTGCTGCTGCGCCACCCCGTCGGAGTCGACTGCCCTCCCGGCCGGACGGTGTTCCTCGCCGACTCGAGACCGGGTCGAGAGACGCTGCTGCGCAGGCACTTCGACGCCGACGGCGAGCTGCTGGCCACACCGCTGCCGGCCGGGGACCCGGCTCCCGACGGGTGGCAGCCGGTCGACGGGCCCCTGCTGCTGGTCTGCACCCACGGCAAGCACGACCGGTGCTGCGCGCTTCGGGGCCGACCGGTGGCGGAGGCACTGGCGAGGCGGTACCCGGACCGGACGTGGGAGTCCTCGCACGTCGGTGGCGACCGCTTCGCCGCCAATGCGGTCGTGCTGCCGCAGGGCTGGTACCTCGGCCGTCTCGAGGCGACCGGTGCCGCGGACGTCGTGGCGCGGCTGCAGCAGGGGCGGCTGCCGCTGCCGCACCTGCGCGGGCGCAGCAGCCTCCCGCTGCCGGTGCAGGCGGCGCAGCACTTCGCCCGCACGCAGCTGGACCGTGACGGCACCGACGACCTCGCTCTCGTCGAGCAGCGGGGCGCCGGGGCCGACGCGTGGGTGGTGCGGCTGGGCGGCGCGCGCCACCTGCCCGACGTCGAGGTGCGGGTCCGCTACGACCGCCGCGCGACCGAGCCGGCGCTGCTCACCTGCCACGCGCTGCGGGAGAGCGTCGCACCGCAGTTCCAGCTCGAGGGGCTCACCACCCTGGTGCGCCGAGGGAGACCGCACGCAGGGTGAGGGACGGCGCACCCGGTCGTGACTGCGCAACGATGCTGTGCGCAGGGCCGCTCCGACGGGCGGATCGCACGAGCGCCGCCCCCAGCGCGGCGGAACACCGGCAGGGAAGGGGTCGAGGTGGAGGTCCGCGAGACGGCGCTGCCGGGCATCGGCGTCCGGCACGAGTTCACGACCGCGAACGGGCACCGGGTCGGGCTCGTGTCGCACCGGTCGGGCCGGCGGGACGTGCTGCTCTTCGACGAGCGCGACCCGGACGCCGCGGGCACGGCGATCGTGCTCACACCGGAGGAAGCCGAGGCCCTGGCCACGCTGCTCGGCGCGGCGCGCATCACGCGCGAGCTCACCGAGCTGCCGGAGCAGGTAGAGGGCCTGGTCGTCGAGTGGCTCGAGCTGCCGGCGGGCTCCCGGTACGCCGGCGGCCCGCTGGGCGAGACCCGCGCGCGGACCCGGACCGGCGCGTCCGTCGTCGCAGTCGCCAGGGACGGCACGGTGCACCCGTCGCCCGGCCCCGAGTTCGTGCTCCACGGCGGCGACAACCTCGTGACGGTCGGCACGCCGCAGGGCGTGGCGGCGCTGCAGGAGCTCCTGGCCGAGTGAGGCCCGACGTGCTCGCCGCCGGGAGCGTCGGGGCGCAGGTGTTCCTCGAGCTCGGCGCGGTGCTGCTCGGGCTGGCGCTGGTCGGGCAGCTGGCGATCCGGCTCGGCGTCCCCGCGGTGCCGCTCTACCTGCTCGGCGGGCTGGCCTTCGGCGAGGGCGGCGTGGTGTCCCTGCGCTCACCGGAGGGCTTCATCGAGATCGGCGCCGAGATCGGCGTGCTGCTCCTGCTGCTCATGCTCGGGCTCGAGTACTCGGCCGACGAGCTGCTCGGCAACCTCCGCGCGAACGCGCCGGCCGGCCTGGTCGACGTCGTGCTCAACGCGCTGCCGGGCCTGGTTGCCGGCCTGCTGCTCGGCTGGTCACTCCCGGCGGCGCTGGCCCTGGCCGGCGTCACGTACATCTCGTCGTCCGGCATCGTCGCCAAGCTGCTGTCCGACCTCGGCCGGCTGGGCAACCGCGAGACGCCGGTCGTGCTGTCCCTGCTCGTCCTGGAGGACCTGGCGATGGCGGTGTACCTGCCGGTGCTGGGAACCCTGCTCGCCGGCGTCGGGCTGCTCGTCGGCGGCGTCACCGTCGCCGTCGCGCTGACCGCGGTCGGCGCGATCCTCGTCCTGTCGCTGCGGTTCGGCGCGCAAGTCACGCGGCTGGTGTCGTCGGACGACCCCGAGAACCTGCTGCTGCGGCTGCTCGGCATCACGCTGCTGGTCGCCGGTGCCGCGCAGCAGACGCAGGTCTCCGCCGCCGTCGGCGCCTTCCTCGTCGGCATCGCGCTCTCCGGAGAGGTCGCCGAGGGAGCGCGGGCCATCCTCACGCCGCTGCGCGATCTGTTCGCGGCCGTGTTCTTCGTGTTCTTCGGGCTGCAGACCGATCCGGGCGAGATCCCCGGCGTGGCCCTCGTCGCGCTCGTGCTGTGCGTCGTCACGGCGGCGACCAAGCTGGCCACCGGCTGGTTCGCTGCCGCGCGCGCCGGCGTCGCCTCGCGCGGACGCATCCGCGCCGGGACGGCGCTCGTGGCGCGCGGCGAGTTCTCGATCGTCATCGCCGGGCTCGCGGTCTCGGCCGGGGTCGAGCCGCAGATCGGGCCGCTGTCGGCCACCTACGTGCTCTTCCTGGCCGTCGGCGGGCCGCTGCTCGCCCGGGCCGCCGAGCCGCTGCACGACGCGCTGGTCAGCCGCCGCCGGGCGTGAGCTCACCGGGCACGGGCCCGGCCCTCCGAGGAGGACCGGGCCCGAGGCGCCCTGTGAGCGGGCGTGCCGGCGCCCCCGCACCTGCCGCGCCCCTGCACGGGTTGCGGGGGGACATTTCGACGCCTACCTGCCCGACTCCTGCCGCCGCCGCCGAAAAGTGCGGGACGAGTCTCAGCGGCCGGTCGAGGGGTCCTCGTAGAGCCGCTCGCGGCGCCGTCGACGCTCGGTCTCCCTGCGCTCGGCACGGCCGGCAGCAGCAGCGTTGAGCTGCTTCCGGTACGGGGCCAGCAGCGGGATGCTCAGCAG